>NZ_DATAPY010000062.1:0-10676 GCF_036264965.1 Phenylobacterium sp. | reverse complement strand
CGCCGCCGCCGCCGCCAATAAGACGGCCGGTAAGGCCCCGGCCAAGGCCGGCGCGAAGACCGCCCCGGTCGCCGCCAAAGGCGTCGCCAGCGGCCGCCTGGTGCAGATCATCGGCGCCGTCGTCGACGTGGAGTTCGACGGCCACCTGCCGGCGATCCAGAGCGCCCTGGAAACCACCAACACCGACCAGCGGACCGGCAAGGACTTCCGCCTGGTGTTCGAAGTCGCCCAGCACCTGGGCGAGAACACCGTGCGCGCCATCGCCATGGACACCACCGAGGGCCTGACCCGCGGCCAGCCGGTGTTCGACACCGGCAAGCCGATCACCGTGCCGGTGGGCCCGGCCTGCCTCGGCCGGATCATGAACGTCATCGGCGAGCCGATCGACGAAGCCGGCCCGATCGCCCAGACCTTCATGTCGTCGATCCACCGCGAGGCGCCGTCCTTCGCCGAGCAGTCCACCTCAGCCGACATCCTGGTCACCGGGATCAAGGTGATCGACCTGCTCTGCCCCTACACCAAGGGCGGCAAGACGGGCCTGTTCGGCGGCGCCGGCGTCGGCAAGACCGTGACCATGCAGGAGCTGATCAACAATATCGCCAAGGCCTATGGCGGCTATTCGGTGCTGGCCGGCGTCGGCGAGCGCACCCGCGAAGGCAACGACCTCTATCACGAGATGATCGAGTCCAAGGTGAACATCGACCCGAAGGAAAACAACGGGTCCACCGAAGGCTCCAAGTGCGCCCTGGTCTACGGCCAGATGAACGAGCCTCCGGGCGCCCGCGCCCGCGTCGCCCTCACGGGCCTTGCCCAGGCCGAGTACTTCCGCGACGTGGAGGGCAAGGACGTCCTGCTCTTCGTGGACAACATCTTCCGCTTTACCCAGGCCGGCGCCGAAGTGTCCGCGCTCCTGGGCCGCATCCCCTCGGCCGTGGGCTATCAGCCGACGCTCGCCACCGAGATGGGCAACCTGCAGGAGCGGATCGCGTCCACTAGCAAGGGGTCGATCACCTCGGTGCAGGCGATCTACGTGCCCGCCGACGACATGACCGACCCGGCGCCGGCCACCTCCTTCGCCCACCTGGACGCCACCACGGTGCTCAGCCGCGACATCGCCGCCCAGGCGATCTTCCCGGCCGTCGACCCGCTGGACTCCACCTCGCGGATCATGGACCCGCTGGTGATCGGCGAAGAGCACTACACCGTCGCGCGCCGCGTGCAGGAGACTCTGCAGGCCTACAAGGCGCTCAAGGACATCATCGCGATCCTGGGCATGGATGAGCTGTCGGAAGAGGACAAGCTGACGGTCGCGCGCGCCCGGAAGATCTCCAAGTTCCTGTCGCAGCCGTTCCACGTGGCCGAGCAGTTCACCAACATGCCGGGGATCTTCGTCAGTCTCGAAGACACCATCCGCTCGTTCAAGGCCGTGGTGGACGGCGAATACGATCACTTGCCGGAAGCCGCCTTCTACAACGTCGGCACGATCGAGGACGCGGTCCGCAAGGCCGAGACCCTGGCGGCGGAAGCCTCAGCCTGATGGCCGACAAGCTCCACTTTTCGCTGGTTTCGCCGGAGCGCGAGCTGTTCTCCGGGCTCGTCGATCAGGTCGACGCGCCGGGCTCCGAAGGCGACTTCGGGGTCCTGGCTGGCCATGCGCCGTTCATGACGGCGCTGCGCGAAGGCCCGGTCACCGTGCACCATGACGGGCAGATCACCGTCTATGAGGTGCGCGGCGGCTTTGCGGATGTCACTCCGGACGGCTTCACGGTGCTCGCAGAGCACGCGATTGAGGCAGCTTGAATTTATAATTGTAATATTGCCGCCGGGATGTCTTGCTTCCGGCGTCTTGGTCCCGTTTTATGGCCCGCTGAAAAGTCAGGGGAACTCCTAAGATGCGTATCGTCCTTGCCAGCCTGATCGCCGCCACGGCCGCGGTGTCCGTGGCCCAGGCCCAAACCCCTGCGCCCGCCCCGCCGGCGACGCCGGCTCCGGCGGCCGACCAGCCTGCCGCGCCGGCTCCGCCCGCCGCCACGCCGCCTGTCGCCACCCCGGACGCCGCCGCCCCGCCCGCCGCCGCCGAGCCCCCGCCGCCCACCGTGCCCACTACTGGCGATGGCGCCGCGATCATTTCGCTGGTTGAGAAGGTCTGTGTGCCGCTGGTCCGCGGCGGCAATCTGGACGATATCGCCAAGGCCAACTCGGCGACGCTCGGCCTGAAGAAGAACCGCCGCGACAACAGCTGGACCATGCCGCTGGGAACCACCAACAAGGACTACAACGTCACCATCTTCGCGCCGGGCGCCAACAAGGACGTCTGCCGCGGCGAGGTCCACTATGCGCTGGGCGAGGACAAGCCGATCGTCAGCGCGGTCAACATCTGGTCCTTCCTGCACCAGCCGGAGCTGATTTCGACCGCCAACTATGTGGCTGTGGATCCGGACGGCGTGAAGCGCGTGCGGAAGTCCTGGGAGCATCTCGACTCGACCTCGTCGATCGGGATCAACTTCTCGACCTGGACCAAGCCTGACGACAGCTCGCTGAACGCCAAGTACTCGACGGGCGAGATCTTCTACCAGGAACGCAAGCTCGGATGAGCTGGACTGACGCCGCGGGTCTCGCCGGCGTCCTGATGATCCTCGTGGCCTACGCCGGCGCGGCGCTCGGACGGCTGGATCCCAAGGGGGGCTGGTCGTTGCTGGCCAATTTCGTGGGCGCCTGCGGCATCCTGGTCTCGTTGCTGCTGGCCAATTTCAACCTGTCGTCGACGGTGATGGAGGGCGCCTGGGCCGCGGTGGCGCTGATCGGCCTGGCGCGCCTGGCGCTCAAGCGGCCAGGCTGACCTCGTCTGCGAGCCAGCGCAGGGCCGCGTCCGCCACGCGGTCCCAGCCGGGTTCGCCCACCAGCCAGTGGCTCATCCCGGGCATGATCTTGAAGTCCGCGCCGATCCGATCGGCGATCGAGCGGGCGGTGGCCGGCGAATGCACCACATCGCCCTCGCCGCTGATCACCAAAGCCGGCGCGCTGATGGCGCCGGGACCGACGCTGGTAGTCATGAAGGGGTCGAGCCACCAGTTCAGCGTTTCGCGCACCGCCATGGCGCTCTCCGGCCGAAGCCGCGCCACCGCCGCCTCGCGCTCGGGTTTCGGCATGCGGTCCAGGCTGTAGGCGCGCATCAGGCCGCGGTCAGGCGACAGGGCGCCAGACGAGAATGGCCCGATCATCTGCACGCCGAACGCCGTGGCGGCTTCTTCGAAGCTGGAGCCCACCACGCCCCAGGGCGGCGAGGGCGCCAGCAGGACCAGGGCCTGGACCGGGGCCTTCCGCGCCGCGAGCTGGGCCACCAGGCCCCCCATGGAATGGCCCAGCAGCACCGGCGGCTCCGGCTGCTCGGCGCAAAGGCGGGCGATATCGGCGGCGTAGTCCGACATCGAGACGCCCACCACCGCGCCGCTCGGCGCGCCGTCCTGATGGCCGCGCAGGTCTGGCGCGATCACTTCGAAGCCGGCGGCCTCGAAGGGCGCACGGAAATGCTCGAAGGCCCAGCCGCCGCAGAAGGCGCCGTGCACCATAACAATAGTGGTCATTCCACCCCACGCGGCGCGGCGAAGCGTCCGAAAGCGTCCACGACACGCTGATAGGCGGCCTTCTTGAACGGCACGATCAGTTCGGCCGCCTCGTCGAGGAAGGCCCAGCGCCAGGCGTCGAACTCCGGCGGATGCTGGGCGACCAGGTTGAAGTCCGCATCCTGGCCCTCGAAGCGGAAGGCGAACCAAACCTGCTTCTGGCCTTTCCAGCCGCGCAGCGCCTTGGCCCCCCCGTGGTTCGCCGGAAAGTCGTAGGCGATCCAGTCATGGGTTCGGTCAAGGAAGGTCGCCGCCGTGGCGCCGGTCTCCTCTGCCAGCTCGCGGCGGGCGGCGGTCTCGAGGTCTTCGCCCGGATCCACGCCGCCCTGCGGAAATTGCCAATTGTGCGGGCCGGGCGTGTGGGCGCGGCGGCCGAGCCAGACCCGGCCGTCCTGATGGAACAGGACGACACCGACATTCGGGCGGTAGAGCTCAAGGTCCTGGGTCATGCGCCCAGGCTTCTTAGCCTATCAATGGACGAGCGCCGAGACCGGCGTGAGTTGGAAACCGCGATCGGTCAGGGCGCGCGACCACTGGGCGACTTTTTCCAGGGTCACGGGATAGGCGAAGCCCGAGCCCACGGCCTGGCCACGCTGCAGGGCGCCGGCCTCAAGGGCCACCAGTTGCTGGTCGATCGCGGCCGGGTTCAGCTGGTCGTCGATCACCCGCTCGGCGGAGCCGCGGACCACGCCCTTGCCGCCGCGCCGCGCCGCTGAGCCATCGTCGACGAAGGCCACGCCGCGGCCCTTCAGCGCCGCCGAGAACGTCTGATAGGCGCCGTCCGAGGCCAGGAACTTCGAGCCCAGGTAGTTGGTCACCCCGAAATAGCCGGTGGCGCGCGAGAGGATCCACTCCAGCTTCTTCAGCGTATCGGGCCCCTGGGCGCCGGCCATCAGGGTGTAGGGGCCAGGGTCGTTGTCCGGATAGTCCACTGGCTCCATGGGCGTTTCCAGCAGCACTTCGTGGCCGTGGGCGCGGGCCATGTCGATCCAGCCCTGCAGCCCCTCGGCGTAGGGGCTGAAGGACAGCGTCACTTCGGCCGGCAGGGTCTCGATCGCCTGTTGGGTGGCGCGGGCGTTGAGGCCCAGGCCGCCGATCATCAGGGCGATCTTCGGTCGTCCGTTGGGCGCGAAGGGGCGGCGGTAGGCCTCGAAGGGCGTGCGCCCATCCTGGGCGATGATCGGCAACGGGCCCGCGGGCCCGGGCGCGAAAAAGCCGGCGACGGGGGCGACGGGCAGAGGCGCGCCGGGCGGCGGCGGGGGCAGCAACTTGTCGGGCCGGCTCCCGATGCCGGTGAGCGGCGCGAGCGGGCGCTCCGACAGGCGAATCACGTCCTGGCTGATGTGGGCGGGGCCGCGCAGGGGAACGAGGGTCTCGCGCCAGCCTTCCGGGGCGCGGGCGAGGACGCCGGTCAGCGACACGCGCACGGTTCCGCCGCCAGGCGCGGCGGGACCCAGGACCTTCGCCAGACCGAATGCGGCGGCGGCCAGCAGCAGGGTCGCGGCGGCCAGGCCGACATAGCGGTTGGTCATGAGGCCCTTGAGCTGGGCGCCTCCCAGGCTCGGGGCGGACAGGCGGGGAAGTGCGATCGTGGCCACGGCTCGGGTGCTCCTCGGCGAGGAGAGTGCCAAAACATGGTTAACGGAGGCTTCTCATCGTCCCGGAAAGAGACCCGAAGCGGAGGTCAGCTTGTGGCGGTGAAAGTCGCGTCCCGGCGGCGGCCGCGCAACAGGCCGCCGATGGCCCCGAACCCCAGGATCATGAGGCCCCAGGACGCGGGCTCGGGAACAGGCTCGCCCACTTCGCCCGGCGAACTGAAGGTGATGTTGTCGGACCCGACCCAGCCCGACCCGGTGAACCCACCGAAGTCCTGCGGCGTCATCGCCCCGAAACTCACCGAACTCAGGTCCGTGAAATCGGCGCTGAGGGTGTAGGTCGTGAAACCATAGCCGACATGGAAGGCGTCCTGGACCAGACAGTTTCCGGACCCATCGTCCGTGCAGTTCGCCTTCGTCCCCGTAATCGTCTCGGTGTCGCCCCCGGGGAGGTTGTACCAGCCCAGGCCCATATCGACGCTCTGCAGATCGAATGGCGCGCCGCTGACCAGCGACATCGTCACCGGCTCCGTCGATGCGGCCATGATCGGCGTCGTGACCGTGCTGTCGAAGGTGGACGGCGAGGGCATCATCCCATCCGGCGGGATGAAGAAGAGCTCCAGGCCCCAGAAGTTCATGCCGCCTTCGGAGAAACTCGTTCCCGCGGCGGTGTAGGTGGTGTGGCTGTTGAAATTGATGACAGCGGCGCCCGCAGCACTGCTCGCACCCAGGCCTATCGCCATGGTGGCCGCCGCGACCGCCAGCGCACGCTTGAACATCCAGCCGCCCTTCCCCGGGGCTAACGCCCTTAAGATACGTTAGCCCTATAGCAACAGACGCGAGGTGCGCGCCAACAAGCTTCACCTGGTGCGCGAATTTGCCGCCGAGCTTTGTTATTTGGGCGTGGGGGCCTTCACTTCAGCAACTTTGGACTTCGACAGGATGGCCGCCAGACGGGCGGTGGGGGCCGCCAGCTTCGGGGTCGCGGCGACGGAGCCGTACTTCAGAACGTCCTCGGCGCGGGCCAACTGGAAGTCCTTCTTGGCGTCGAAGCCTTCGGGCGGCGCCTCGGCCGGGGTGTGCGCGGCCTTGCGGACCTTGCCCTCGTCGGCGTTCAGCGCGTTCTTGAACGAGGCTTCGGAGAAGCCGAAGGCGCGGTTGGCGATCTCCTGCGCCTCGTCCTTGGTGGCGGCGACCTCAAGGTCCGGCTCGATGCCGGTCTTCTGGATCGAACGGCCCGAGGGCGTGTAGTAGCGCGCCGTCGTCAGCTTCAGGGCGCCGTCCATGCCGCCGCGCAGCGGGATCACGGTCTGCACCGAGCCCTTGCCGAAGCTGGTCAGGCCGACGATGGCGGCGCGTTTGCGGTCCTGCAGGGCGCCGGCGACGATCTCGGCGGCCGAGGCCGTGCCGCTGTCGATCAGCACCACCATCGGTAGGCCGTTGGTCATGTCGCCCGGACGGGCGTTGTAGCGTTCCACATCGCGCGGATCGCGGCCGCGCTGGCTAACGATCTCGCCGCCCTCTAGGAAGAGGTCGGAGATGCCGACCGCCTGGTCGAGCAGGCCGCCGGGATTGCGGCGAAGATCCAGGATCAGCCCCTTCATGTGGGGGTTCTTGGCCTTGATCTCGGCGAAGGCGGCCTGCGCTTCGTCCGTAGTCTTCTCGTTGAAGCCAGAGACCCGCAGGATGCCGTAGTCGCCGTCGAGCTTCGCCACGGCGGTCTTCTGCTTGATGACCTCACGCTGCAGCTTGACGTCGAACGGGTCGGACTTTTCGCGGGCGATGGTCAGGGTGACCGTCTCGCCGGGTTTGCCGCGCATCTGCTTCACCGCGTCGGTGACCGAAAGGCCCAACACGCTGTCGCCGTTGACGGCGGTGATGTAGTCGCCCGGCTTCAGGCCGGCCTTGGCGGCGGGCGTGTCGTCAATCGGCGAGATGATCTTCACCACGCCGTCTTCGGTGGTGACTTCCAGGCCCAGGCCGCCGTATTCGCCGCGCGTCTGGTCGCGCATGTCGTCAAAGCCCTCGGGGTCGAGGTAGCTGGAGTGCGGGTCGAGCGAGGTGAGCATGCCGTCGAGGGCGGCGTGGATCAGCTTGGTGTCGTCCACCGGAGCCACGTACTGGCGCTCCACGATGTCCAGCACGTCGCCGAACAGTCCGAGCATTCGGTAGGTGTTGGCCTTGGGCGTGGCCGCGGCCATCGCGTGCTGGCTGACATAGGCCATGGAGCCCGCGCCGAGCACGAAAGCCGAAACGCCGATCAGGAGGTACTTTTTCATCGCCTACCGCAGGCTCCCTGGCGGACCTGCCCGGACGGGGCAGATGTCCGCTTGATGATGCGCCGGCCACTCTCAAGCGGCCCTCGCATAAAAGCCCGCTCAGCCCGCTTTGTTCAGCCAGCGCCCCGGATCGACTGGAGCGCCTTGTTCCCGGACCTCCAGGTAGAGTTCCCTGGGAGCCTTCTCACCACCCTGCCCCGAATTCGGCGATTGTCGACCATCGGGCATGAAACCGACAGCTTCTCCCGCCGCGACAGATTGCCCGACCGAGACGGAGGTGCGGTCAAGACCAGCAAGCACCAAATGGTATCCACCCGCCAGTCTTAAGATCAAGATCACGCCCCAACCCTTCACGGGGCCTACATATTGGACATAGCCCGGACCAGGGCTGGCGACGCGGGCCCCACCGGCGGCGGCGAACGTGATGCCGTTGGCGCGCCCGCCGCTGGACAGGGCTTCGCCGAACCGCCGCAGGATCGGGCCAGGGGTCGGAATAGAAAGGCTTTGCGGCGGGGTGATGGCCGCTTCTGGGAGACCAGGCGCCCCCGGCGCCAGCGGGCCGCGCAGCACCGGCGGGCCTTCGGGCACCGGCGCGTTATCGGCCCGCGCGCTCTCGTTGGTGAACAGGGCTTCGCTCTCGACGGCCGCCAGACGGCGCTGGCGCATCATCTCGCCGGCCTCATGGGCGTAACCGCTGGCGCGGACCTGCAGGTCCGGTGTCATGGCCTTGACCAGGATGGCGGCGCGCACGGCGTTCTTGGCGTCTCTGGGACTGACCAGCAGGGCCGGCGGCGGGTCCTGCTTCAGCATCTCCAGCACGGACAGGAGCCGGGCGAGCTGGCCCATGTTGCGGGTCTGCTCGACGGAAAGCTGGGTCTCCTCGACGTTCAGCCGCGCCAGCCGCTCGCCGGTGGCGGCCACGGCGACCGCGCCTCCGATGGCGAGGGTCGCCAGGGCGGCGAGCGAAGCGGGCAGGATCAGGGCGCTCTTCATTCAGTCGCGATGATAGGGTGATCCGGCCAGGATGGTCACCGCCCGATAGACCTGTTCGGCCAGCATGGCGCGGGCCAGCGCATGCGGCCAGGTCTGCGGCCCAAAGGCGAGCTTGCCGTTGGCGCTCGCCAGCAGCTCCGCATCCAGCCCATCGGCCCCGCCGATCACGAACACCAGCCGGCGAACGCCGCGGTCGCGCAAAGCCGCAATCTCCTGGGCGAAAGCGCGGGAGGGCCGCGCGGCGCCATGCTCGTCGCAGGCGATGACGTGAGCGTCGATGAGGTGCGCCTTCAGGACCTCGGCCTCGGCGGCCTTGCCTGGCTTGCGGGCCTCGACCTCGATCACCTCGACCGGGCCGAGGCCCAGGGACCGGCCCGCGTTGGTCGCGCGCTCGACGTAGGTCTTCACAAGCTCGGTCTCGGGCGAGCGGGTCAGCTTGCCGATGGCGAGGAGGGTGATCTTCAAGCGCCTTAAGCGGCCTTCGTCGTCTTCTTGGCCGGTTTGGCCGTGGGCTTCTTCAGCGGCGGCAGCGGCTTGACCGGTTGCAGCGGCGGCAGAGGCTCGGCCTCGTCCCAGGCCTGCATCAGGCTGATCACCAGCTGGCTGAGCGAGGTCGCGGCCACGGCGGACCATTTGTTGGCGTGGTCGCAGACCAGCCGCGTCGAGGCCTCCGCCTCGCTGCCGGGCGGTGTTGGGCTCCAGGCCTGGTCGGCGTTGTCCTTGTGGATCACCAGATCGCCGAACCGCGAATAGACCGAGAAGCTCTTCCAGCGGATCATCCGCGCGGCGCAGTCGTATTCGTTGAGGGTGCGTACATAGCCCGGCTGCTGCGGGCCGCCGGACACCAGGGTCTTCTGGACTGTGACGCTGAAGGCGCGGCGCAGGTTGTCGGAACCCGGCACGGCCTCGACGGCGGCCGGGTCCATGACGGTGATCGCGTCGGGCTCGGCGCGCACCATGGCGAAGACGGCGGCCTGCGAGGCGGGCGCGGCGGCAAGGCCGGCCACCGCCAGCGTCAGGAACAGCCAAGCTCGCGGGCTCATCGCCGTCTTCGTGCTCCCAAATCCTGGGCCTCGCCTTAAAGCCAACCGGTCAAGCCCAGGTTACCGCGCCCGGGCCGTAAGATTGTAGCAACCCCTAGGTAGCGTAGCTTTGCAGACGTCCGGGTCCTGATTCGGACATACCAGACTGGGAGAGAAGCTGTGAAACTCGTGACCCTGGCGCTGGCCACCCTCGCGCTGACCCTGTCGGCCGGTGTGGCCTCGGCGCGTCCGGCGCACCATCGCCACTACGTCGTGCACCACCGCATGTCGCACCATGCGATGCATCACCACGCGGTCGTGCACCACCACCACCACCATCAGCCCTAAGGTTTCGAACCCGGCGTGCCGGGCGCGGCGGGGGCCGGCGGCGCGTCCTCGTGCGCCCAGCTACCCGGCGCGCCAGGGAACACCACCGGGCTCTCCCAGCCGTCGGGGCTCACGGCGCTGACGCCGAAATACCAGTCGTCGATGTTGACGTCCTTCAGCACCGCCTTGCCGCTCGGCGCAGCTTCGCGGGCGTAGCGCCACTGCGGATCGGTGGTGGAGCGCCACCAGAGGCGATTGTGCGCCGCGTCCGCCGCCGGTTGCCATTTCACCGTGGTGTCGGCGGAGACCGCGCCGGAGATGTCCACATGCGTTGGCGGGGCCGGCGCCATGGCCATCGAGGCCATGGTGATGACGTTCACCCGGGTGACATTGGCCAGATAGGCGAAGTCGACGCCCTCGATCACGTCGCCGTATCGGATGCCGTTCTCGGTGCGCAGGTCCTGGTGCTGGCGGTTGTAGTTCTCGTTGGCCTCGGTGACCCGGACGGCCGGGAAGCCGGCGTTCAGCATCTCTACCTGGTCGCCGCCGCGGGCGAAGCGGTCGGTGCGGTAGACCATAGTCACGTCGAAGTTGGCCAGGTAGCGATCGGCGATCCCGTCGATGAACCGGGCCAGCTGGCGCGAAGGGCTGTCCACCTCGCCGCCGTTGTAGCGCCGCCGGTCCGCCTCGGCGGGGGTCTCGGTAGTGCGCGTGCCCTCGGAGAACACCCGCACGTGGCGATCGTCGTGGGCGCCGCTGATGCCGTGGCTGTTGCCGATGATGTCGTTGTTGAGGTCGGCTTCGACCCGCCACTGATGGGCCACCGCATAGTCGGCG
>NZ_DATAPY010000061.1:0-29480 GCF_036264965.1 Phenylobacterium sp. | reverse complement strand
AGGCCGCCCGGCCCGGCGCGGCGAAGCTGAAGACTTCCTGGTAGCTCTGGTCGAACAGGTTCTCGATCCGTCCATAGAGCTCGACCGTCGGGTTGATCTTCCAGGTCGCGCCCAGGTTCACCAGGGTGAAGGCCTTGAGGTTCACCAGCACCGGCGTGAACGACGGGTCGGTGAAGGCCTCGTCGAACTGCTTGCCGTTGTAGCGAACCGTCAGCGTGCCGCTGAACGGCGTGCCCGGCGGCGTCCAGGTGAGGTTGGCGCTGGCGATGTCCTTGGCGCGCCGGACCGCCTGGCCGTCGAAGGTCGTGAACTTGCCGGCCTGGATCACCGACTGCGTCTGCGGGGCGTCAAGATAGGTGTAGGCGCCGTCCAGCCGCCAGTCGGCCCCCAGCCGCGCATCGGCGAACAGTTCGAGGCCCCGCTGTTTGTCCGTCTCGGCCAGGTTCACCGGCATAGCGACGCCGGTGGCGAAGCTAGTGGTGATCTGGTCGGTCAGCCGGTCATCGAAATACGTCGCCCCGACATGGGCCTGACCGTTCAGGAACGTCTGGTCGACGCCGACCTCCCAGCCCTCTGACCGCTCCGGCTTCAGGTTCGGGTTGCCGATGAAGCGCCCGGCGAAGAAGTCGAACAGTTCGCTGAAGCTCGGGTCCTTCACGCCCGATCCCGCCGCCGCGTGCAACCGCGTCCCCTCATCGAAGCGATAGCTCGCCTGGACGCGGTAGGTGGTGTCGTCGGAAAAGCGGTTGTTCCAGTCGTGTCGGACCGAGGCGCCGAAGGCCGCGCGATCGTCCACCGTAACATCGTAGGCGCCCACCAGGCCGGTGTCGTCCAGATGTTCCTTGCCGGTGAATCCGCCAAACGGCGAGACGGTGGTCTGCGAGGTGTTCTGTTCGGCGTCGAAGGCCACGGTGATCCGCTGTTTCATATGCTCGTCGCCAAAGCGGAACGCGCCCTCGTAGGACTCGATGAACCGCGTGCCGTGGTCGCCGCCGGTCTTGACGATCGGCTGGCCGGCGGCGGGCGCAAGGGAATTGGCGACGTCGAACTCGCTGCGCCGGGTGTCGGCCACCTGGGCGCTCAGTGCGTTGGTGAAGCGCCCGTCCATTGAGGCGAGCTCGCCCTTCACCAGGCCGTAGAAGGCGTCGTTGACGAAGTGCGTCCCCGGTGAATCCACGGTCAGGCCGAAGGTCTTGCTGGCGCTGTTCTCGTCGCTGTCGTCGGTGTCGGCGTCGGTGTGACTGAAGCGGCCGACCGCGGTGACGTGCAGGTTGGCGAGCGGCGACCAGATCAGCTTGGCCGAGGCGCCTGCGCTGTCCGAGCCCACATCGCGGCGCCCGCCGACCGCCACCGGATAGCCGTCCGTGTGCAGGCCGCTGGCCGCAAGCGCGTAGTCCAGGTCGCCGTCGACGCCCGCGACCCGCGCGCCGCCGGCGTAGGTCCCCATCGAGCCGCCTTCGACGCGCAGTCGGATCCCCGGCGCCTCAGCGCCCGTCAGCGTGGTGTAGCTGATCACGCCGCCAATGGCGTCCGAACCGTAGAGCGAGGACTGCTGGCCGCGCAGCACTTCGATCCGGGCGGCCTCGTCGGCGATGATCGTGCCGAAATCATATTCGTCGAAGAACGGGTCGGACGCCTTGATCCCGTCGATCAGCACCAGGGTATGGTTGCCCTCTGAGCCGCGAAGGCGGACCTGGGTCATGCCGCCCACGCCGCCCGTGCGGCTGACCGCGACGCCCGGCACATCGCGCAGGACGTCGGACACCACCACCGTCTGGCGCTGCTGCAGGGCTTCGTCATCGATGACGGTGACGGACGCCGCCACCAGGTCGCTGGGCGTCGCATCGCCGGAGCGGGACGCGGTGACCACCAGCGGATCGACGATGGTCGCCGCCGGCGCTGGAGCCTCCGCGGCGATCGCGTAGAACGGCGCCGCGGCGTTAAGCGCCAGGAGACTGGCGCCCCAAAAGAGTCGGGGAATCGAGAGGTATCTGGGCATCTGAAGCCCTCCGTTGCCTTGCGTCTGAACGACTGCGGAGAGCCTCCCCATGGGCTTTGAGCCCTCGGGGCCGACGGACCGGCGGCGCGGACGCGATGGCGCGCCAGGCCGGACCGGTCGAAACGGCTCCCCGCCGCTTCTGCTCGTCGCTCAGACGGAAGACCGCGCCCCGGATTCACACTGATCCGAAAGCTCGAGCGACACGCACCGACCGGTTTCCTGGCTCACGGGTCATCGCGTCAGACGCCGACCTTCCCGGGCGTTTCGGCCCAGTGGCTGGCGGGAGAACTCCCCCACCGAAGACGTCTGCACTCACCGCTTACAGTTGCAGGGACAGCCGCAGATCAGGAGCGAAAGAAGCCCCCTACTGCGTTCCCGATTAAGCCCCGAAGGGCATCGGCGCGCAGGATAGGCGCCCGCAGATGGGCCGCGGACGATCGCGGCCAGAACGTGACCGTGACGCGCGCCTCTTAGGCCCCGTCGTAACGGTTTGTCTATGCTCGCCCTTGGGTTGGCGCTCAGGCCACCACAGCGTTCAGGTAATCGAAGCAGAGCTTCGCCGCCTCGATCCGCGGGCGTTCGAAGGGTGGCTCCTGCTCGACGAAGAAGCCGCGCACGCCCTCGGCATAGGCCGCCGGCAACAGCTTCTTCCAGTCGATGATCCCGGAGCCCACCTCGGTCGGGTCCTGGCGGAAGGCGAAGTTGGTCTTAGTCGTCGCCTTCACGTCCTTCACATGCATCTGCTTGAAGCGCCCGGCGTGCGTCTTCAAGAGCGCGAAGGGGTCATGACCGGCGGCCACCACCCAGCCCACGTCCATCTCGAACGACACCAGCGCCGGGTCCGTGCCTTTCAGCAGGATCTCCAGTCCGGTCGTCCCACCCACCGGCGCGAACTCGATGTTGTGGTTATGGTAGCCGGCCGTCAGGCCCGCGGCCTTCAGCGCCTTGCCCTTGGCGTTCAGGAGGTCGGCCGTGCCCTTCCAGTCATCGACCGTCAGGCTTCTGACCATCCGCTCGCGCGAATCGGCCGTCGACTCGCCCTCGATGTGGACCGACGCGATCCGCTTCGGGACCTCGAACATCGGCAGCACCACATGGGCGAAGCCGATCACCTTCGCGTCGGCGATCACCTGATCGATATTGGCCCAGCTCGGCTGGCCGGCCGCTGCGGTCGCCGGAACGTGGGCGCTGGTGCAGCTCAAGCCCGCCTTGTCGAAAGCCGCGCGCAGTTGCTGCGGGGTGCGGCCCACGTAACCCGCCGTCTCCACGGTGCGGTAGCCGATCTTCGCCACCTGCCCCAGCATGCCGTCCAGGTCCGCCGCCAGATCGGCGCCCAGCGTATACAGCTGCAGCCCGACCGACAGGTTATTGCCTCTAAAGAACGGCCCTTTCGGGCTCGCCGCTCCGGCGGCGCCCGCAACCCCGACGGCGCCGGCCGCCAGGCCCGCCCCGATCAGGCCTCTACGCGACATACCGATCATCTCGGCCTCCTCCGTCCAGCTCTAAAATGGCTTCGTTTACAAGGCTAAGGCTTAGGTTCTTCACGCCGCATCGGCTAGTCTCGACGCCATCGGTCTTGAGCGGTTGCGGAGCGGGCATGGGCGGGGTCGTGGGCTTCGGCGAAGTCATGGTGGAGGTCAGCCTTACAGGCTCCGGCTCCGCTGTCATTGGTTATGCGGGCGACGTGTTCAACACCGCCGTCTACCTTCGCCGGCTGGGAACCCAGGTCAGCCTCGCCACCGCGCTGGGCGACGGCGACCCCTTCAGCACCGCCATCCTCGGCCTGATGGCCGCCGAGGGCATCGGCGCCGAGCTGGTCACCCGCGCGCCTGGCCGCCTGCCCGGCCTCTACACCATCCAGCGCGATGCGCAGGGCGAGCGATCGTTCTTCTTCTGGCGCGAACAGGCGCCGTTCCGGCAATTCTTCGACATCGCCGACGTCAGCGCCTTCACGACCGCATTGCGTGGCGCGGACCTTGTCTATGTCTCCGGCATTCCCTTGGCGGTGATCGGCGAGGCGGGCCGGGCCAAGTTGCTGGCGATCCTCGCGGACCTGGCGGCGGCCGGCGTGAAGATCGCCTTCGACTCGAATTATCGCCCCAGCCTCTGGCCCTCGCGGGATGCGGCTCTGGCCGCCATGGAGGCGGTCATCCCCTACTGCCGGCTGGTCTCGGCCAGCGGCCAGGACGTGGAGGCGTTGACACTTCGCCCGCTGGACGACGTGGCCGCCGATTGGGCGCGGCTCTGTCCTGAGGTCGTCGCCCGCGCCGAGGACCGGACCGTGACGGTCTACCTCGACGGCAAGGCCCACCGCTTGCCCGCGCCGCCACCGATCCAGGCGATCGACACCACCGGCGCCGGCGACAGCTTCAACGCCGGCTACATCTCAGCCTGGCTGAAGGGCGAACCCTTCGAGCGCGGCGTCGCGGCCGGTCACGCCGTGGCCGCCCGCGTCGTGCAGCATGTGGGGGCGATTATCCCCGCGGCGGCCATGCCGCCGCCGGGTCAGCGGCCGAGTCAGCGGTAGGTCATCGTCCAGCGGACCACGAGCGGACCCGTCAGGCGCCTTGCTCCGGACTTGCACACAATGCGGCTCGCCAGCGGGCCAACGGGCGTGTGGCCGTCCTCGGGGCTCGCGAAAGGCTCGCTGGCGCACCCATCGAGCCCGTCGACCTTGAATGAGGTGACGCCGCCGCTGGCGAAGCGTGCCGCGCCGCCTTCGATGACCGCGCCGCCGGAATAGGAGCCGAACTCCAGGTCGACGGCCTTGAGCTCGACCGGGCCGGCGGTCGGCCGGAATTCGTCGGTGCGCGTGATGCGGCCTGGCGAGAATGAGTAGCTGGTCTTGACCGACAGCCGCCCATCCGCGACGGGCGCCTTCTGGCCCATCCGGTCGAGCTCCGTCTGAAGCCAGGACACTCGCGTTATCGCGCCGCGCCCGCTGACCTGCACATGCTTGAAGAAAGCCAGGGGCATCAGCGCCGAACCATCCGCCAGCGTCAGGCGCGGAACGAGGTTCGGGGCTTGGCTGTCGGCGACGCCGGACAGCAAGCCCGGCGAGAACGGGGCCGGGAAATAGGGGTTCGTCATGTGCTCGCCGGCGCCGCCGTTGATCAGCGGAAGCCCGATGACCCAGTCGCCGTCACGCAGCGTGATCAGAAGGCGATCGTATTCACCCTTGGCGAACCAGGTGACCGTCCGCTTCGGCAGGGCGCGTAGCCAGCCCGCGTAGGCTGGGTCGGGGGCTTTGCCCTTGAAGCCCAGATCGTTCCAGATGGCGTCGGTGTAGATGTATTGCCGCCCCAAGCTGAGATTCTCACCGAGGATACGGTTCAGTCCGCGATAGTCGTCGGTTCGACGCCCATGCCGCCAAAGGTTCACCGACCCCATCTGTGGGTCGTACCAGAAGTCCGCGTACCGGGCGGTGATGCGGGACGAGAAGGCGTAGGCCATCGTCTCTTCGCGGGGCGTCAGCACGCCGTACTTGGCGGCCGCGGTCATCACCTCCAGGAAGCAGGTTTCGCCATAGGCGCCGATGCTGCGGCCGTATTCGAAGCCCTCGCCGCGCATGTTGAAACGCGGCAGCATCAGGTCGACGGACCTGCGCAGCCAGACCTTGAGTTCCGGCGGCGGCGGCGTGTCGGTTTCGATGAAGCGCTGGGCGATCTCGCCGATCAGCAGGACGCTATAGCGGTCGAAGCGTCCCTCGCCATCCGTCTCGTCGGCGAAACCGAACCGACCCGAATAGCGCCCGTAGTGGTCGAGCATCTTGGCCAGCAGCCGCTCGCTCGCCTGTCCGTCTTCCCAGCCAAGCAGGTTGCGCAGGCGCGCCACGCTGAAGGCGACCCCGTAGTAGTTGTTCGGCAGGTCGATAAGCGTGAGGTCCGGACGCACGAAGGTCCGCCAGTCCAATTTGATCCTCAGCTTGGCCAGGGTTTCGGCGGAGACCGCCTGGTCAAGCAGACCGGCCTTCTTCAACATCCACAGCGCTTCGACGTAGTAGTAGATGCCCCAGGTGTCGTTGGGCTGATCGACGGTCAGATCGGCGAGGCTTCGGAAATCCGCGAGATAGGCGGCGAACCTGGGATCGGTCCGCGGCGTCGCCAGCAGCGCATAGGCCATGCCCACGGCGATCTTGCCGGGAAGAAATCTGTCATGGCCATCGAAGACCCTGACGCCATCCAAGGTCATGTCGCTTTTCGCGGTCGCCAGTTCGTCCAGCTGCGCCTCGATCCGCGGAAGAATTCGCCCGTTGACCGTCTCGTCCATCGGCGGGGCGGTCGCATAGACGGCCCCGCGTCCGTCAAGGCCTTCCGCGCCCGCAGCCTGCGCAGGCGCCACAACGGCAATGGATACCGCAAGGGCCAAGGCGGCGCGTTCACTTCGCATCGAACAGACCTTGCTTGGCCATGAGCGTCAGGTCACCGCCGGCTCTTGGGTCATCGTAGGGTCCAGCGGCGTGCAGCGCTTCGAACCGTTCCGGATGCACGGCGCGCAGCCGATAGAACTCCACCCACCCCGTCTCGCCGATCGGCTTGGCGTCTTGCGGCGCCTGAGGCGTCGAAGCGCTGCGCGCAAACCAGCTCGGGTCGGCGTAGCCCGCCGCGACGCGGTCGGCGAGCAGGTCGATGCGATGGTTGCGATAGCCGTACCAGTCCTCGCCGCGCCGACGGGCCATCTCGGCCATCAGCACCAACGGGTCGAGGGCGTAATTGTGATAGTGGAACGCCCGCTCGCCGCGGGCCATCTCCAGGGGTAGCGAGCCGTCATCTTTGATGTCATCGACGCCGAGGCGATAGATCGCCTTGGCCTGGTTGAAGAGCTGCGGGTCGCCGTCGGCGATCGCCGTCGCCATCACCCCGACGCCGGTCCAATAATAGTGGTTGTTGCGCGCCTTCTTGGGGTTGTCCCAATAGGCCATGCTGCTGGCGGCCACCGCCTTGAGCCAGGCCTCGATGCGCGCGCGCTGCGGCGCCGAGGCGGCGGGCTTCACCTTCAGATAGGCGATCGCGGCGCCCGCATGCACCCACTGGCGCAGATAGTCGGGCTGATCGTTGTTGACGCGCAGCATCTGGCCCAGCAACGCGCCGTCGCGCGCCCAGCCGTCAAGCCAGGCGACCGCGCAGGCGCCGGCCGCAGCGTCTCCCTGGGCCAAGTAGGCGTCCGACAGGCCGGAGACCGTCTTGTTGAAGTCGTTCAGCGGCTTGGTCAGCGCCAGGTTCGCCTTGAACCTGGCGTCATCGACCACGGACTTCGCCGCGTCGGAATAGTAGCCGATCGCCTTGATGTCGCGGACGGCCGGCGGCGCGGGCGGGCAGTCGGACGCCGCGGCGTGGCCGGCGGCGGCCAACGCGATCAGAACGGCGGCGGCCGTCCGATGGCGGCGTCCTGGTCTGGGATGCATGCTGTCGCGCTCGTGGCTCGGATGGGTCGCGCCGTCAGTAGTTGTAGTCGAGGTGGACGCCGAAGTAGCGGTGGCTGTCGCGGCCCGGGGTCCAGTTGATCGCGTCGCTGATCGGCGCGCCCTTGGTGGCGCCGTAGGGGTTGATGTTCCAGTTGCCGGCGCGGCCCAGGAAGGTCGCGTAGCTCTGATCCAGCGCGTTGTTGACGAACACCGACGCCTTCCATTTTCCCTTCCTCACCCCGGCGCCCAGGTTGACGATGCCATAGGCGCTCTGCTTGGAATCCGGATCGTTCAGGAGACTGTAGTACACGGACGATTGCGCCCGGAACGCCACGGTGAGGAAGCCGGTATAGTCGCCGGCGAGCGGCCGGTCGTACTCGGCGTTGCCGCTGATGCTGTACTTCGGCGCATTGAACAGCGGCGCGCCCGAAAGGTTCTGCTGGCTGTTCACGCACCCCAGGGCGGCCGTCTGATTTGAGAAGCAGGCCGCGGCCGGGAAGCTGTCGATGGTCGCCTTGTCGTAGGCGCCCGCCAGGTTGAAGGTGAGGCTCCGCGTGACCTGAGTGAACAGCTCGACCTCCACGCCCTTCGTCGTGACCTGGCCGATGCTGTTGAGCTCGTTCTGCTGGGTGATGTCATCGCGGCTCTGGGCCTGGAAGTTGTGGTAGATTTCGTCGAACGCGGTGACGTTCAGGATCACCCGGCGGTCAAAGAACGAGCTCTTGAACCCGAACTGGTAGGCGTCGACCGTTTCAGGCGGCACCGGTTGCCGCGAGGCGACGGCGTCCGCCGTCGGGAAGCCGGCCAAGGGGACTCCCGCCGCGAGCAGCGAGCGCGTGGTCAGCGTGCTGGTCAGGTCGAAGGCCGGGCCCTTGTTGCCGCGGTCGTAGCCGCCGAACACCATCAGCGTCGGCGTGACCTGGTACTGTAGCGCGACCTTCCCGGTCACCGAGTCATAGGTGCTGCAGGTTTTGGCCGTCAGGCCGCTGGGCGTCTTCGTCGAGCAGGTGGGCTGGCCGTAGGTGACGTTGTTGAAGAGGTCGGCGAACGAATAGTGCAGATCGTCGCGGTTCAGCCGCAGGCCGGTGACCAGGGTGAGCTGGCTGGTCACGTCAAAGGTCGATTGCCCGTAGAGGGCGTAGTTGCTGTCGGACGAGTGCGAAATGTAGTTCGCGAACGCCGAGGTCGTCGGCGGCACCGTCGTCAGGTTTCCGTCCTGGGTCAGGGTGTTCGACCCGCGGACGAAGGTCGCCTCGCCCTTGGTGTTGCTGAAGAAGAAGCCGGCCACATAGCGGAACCGCCCTGCACTGGGCGAGGTCAGCCGGAATTCCTGGGTGACTGAGCTGATCTTGAACACGCCGCCGTTGGCCGAACCGCCGGCCACCGCGCCGGGCACCGGGTTGGGGCCGCCCGGGCCCCAGTTGTATGCGGTCAGGTCGGTGTCCTGCAGGTCATGCAGATCGTAGCGGTCGTAGGAGCTGACCGACAGCAGGGTGAAGTCGCCCAGGCTGTGCTCGATCTTGAACCCGGAACCGTAGTCGACCGCATTGCCCTCCGGATTGATGTCCGCCGAGACTTGACGGTTGTTCGATCCGGGGACGATCCCGTTGAGGATGGCGGCCTGGGTCGCCGCGAATTTCGTCGCGTTGAACTTGCCGTAGGTCAGGCCCCCGTCGACCTGGCTCAGGAAGTACGGTGTCATCGTACAGCAGGTCGCGTGCGTGTTGGACCAATAGGGCAACAAGGAGAGCGTCCAGGAGGGCGCAGGCTCCCAGACAAGCTTGGCCCTGACGTTGGCGTCGTTGTGGCCGTCGATCCATTGCCCGTTGAAGACGTTGTACAAATTCCCCTTGTAGTTGTCGGCGCCCATAGCCAGGCGGAACTTGAAGGTGTCGCCGATCGGGCCTGAGACGAAGGCGTTCGCGCGCTGCTCTCGGTCGTCGGTCGCCATCAGCCGCACGCCTTCCTCCAGCGTGTTGGTCGGCGCCTGCGTGGTGATGGTGATCACGCCGGCCGAGGCGGATCTCCCGAACAGGGTGTTTTGCGGCCCGCGCAGCACTTCCACCTGACTGGCGTCGGTGAGCGAATTGAACGCCTGGGCCTGGAAGGCCTGGGGCACATCGTCGACGACGACCGCGGTGCTCGCCTCGGTGGCGATCGAGAAGGCGTAGGTGCCGACCCCGCGGATATTGATGCTGTTGTTGAACGGCTGGGTGGTCTTGGTGATCGTGAGGTCCGGGGCGACGGTCGTGATGTCATCGAAGTCCCGGACATCCGCCCGGTCCAGCACGGACTTGGTCGCTACGAACACCGACTGCGGCACGGTCTGCACGTTCTCGGGACGCTTGTTCGCCGTGACGATCACCTCTTCAACGGCGCCTCGCGTGGACGCCGGCGGGGTCGCTGTCTGCGCCGCAGCCCCGCCGCACAGGCCCGTGGAAACAGCCCCCACGGCGACGGACAACCACAGCTGTGATTTAAGGTTCATGGACACTTCCCCCTGGTTCGCGGCCATCGGTGACCAACTTGTTGGGAGGGACGCTCCGCCAAACTGACACCGGTGTCAAGACACCGGTGTCACGAACGCTGGTTGCGTTTCAATTTGCGCAAGGGAGCCGGCTTCGACGCCAAGGGCCTGCGTCCGCGGCGCGCTGCCCTAGGCGGCGGCGGCTTCGTCGGCCGGTTTGGAAAGCACCTTCTCGATCGCGCCCAGCAGGGTCGCCATGGCGATCGGCTTGGCGACGAAGCCGTTCATGCCGGCGGCCAGGTACTCATCGATCTGGTGGCGCATGACATTGGCCGACAGGGCCAGGATCGGGGTCGGGCGCCGGCCCTCGGCCCGCTCCAGCGCGCGGATCGCCTGCGCCGCATCGACGCCGTTCATCACCGGCATCTGCACGTCCATCAGCACCAGATCGAAGCCGCCCTCGCGGAACATTTCGACCGCTTCGGACCCGTCGCTCGCCAGATGCAGCTCCAGGCCGAGCGGGCTCAGCATCGCCTCCAGCAGCAGCCGGTTGGTGCGGTTATCCTCGGCGGCCAGCACCCGCAGGCCCGGGCGATCCTTTTCGCGGGCCTTGCGCGGCGGCTTGCCCGGTTCCGGCGCTGCGTCCCCCGGATCCGGACGGCCCAGCCAGGTCAGCGGCAGCTCGACAGTGAAGGTCGAGCCCCGGTCCTCGACGCTGGCGACGGAAATCCTGCCGCCCATCAGGTCGACCAGCTCACGCGAGATCGCCAGGCCCAGGCCCGTGCCGCCGAACTTGCGGGTCACCGAGGGATCGACCTGCGAGAACCGCTGGAACAGCCGCGCCAGCTCAAGCCCGGGGATACCCACGCCGGTGTCGGCGACGCGGAAGCAGACCCCCGTAGCGGTCCGCGCGGCTGCCAGGCTCACTTCGCCGGCGGCGGTGAACTTCACCGCATTGGAGGCCAGGTTGGCGAGCACCTGGCGCAGCTTGCCGCCGTCGCCATGCCATGAGCCCAAGGCCTCGGGATCGATCTCGACGCGGAAGCCCACGCCCTTGCGCGCGGCGGCCTCGGCGAACGGCCGGGTCGCGGCCCCGACGGCGCTCGCCAAGTCGAACGGGCCGGGGTCGAGCTCCATGCTCCCCGCCTCGATCTTCGAAAGGTCCAGCACGTCGTTGAGCAGGCCCAGCAGGGCCTCGCCGGACGTGCGGATCACCTGCACCTTCTCGCGCGCGGCGGCCGGCAGGCCCTCCAGCGCCAGCACCTGGGCCATGCCCAGGATGCCGTTCAGCGGGGTGCGGATCTCGTGGCTCATGTTGGCCAGGAATTGCGACTTGGCGACATTGGCGCTCTCCGCCCGGTCGCGGGCCTCCTCCAGATCGTGCAGCGCCGCCTCGTGAGCGCGCTCATAGGCGTCGAGCTCGCGCAGCACACGCCACACCTGACGGCCCAGGACCGCCATGATGATCAGGAACACCGCCAGCGCCAGGCTGAGCGCCGGGAGCTGGGTCTTCAGTGCGGCCAGGCCCGGATGGCTCGGTGTCCAGGTGATCGCCCCGACGCTGCGCCCTTGGATGCCCATCAGGTCCACGGCTGCGCCGCCGTGCGGTCCCACGACGATCCGCGGATTGGTCACGTGCATGCGGCGCATCGAATAGAGGATGCGCGGGTCCAGCTCCTGGGCGGCGATCACGATCGTCGCCGGGCCGGGCTTCCGCGGCGCGCCGCCGATGGAGGGAACCACGGTCGAGACGCCGACCAGCCAGCGTCGGCCGCCGGAGACCATGACCCCCTTGGCGGTCTCGGCCAGGGTCGGATCCGTGGGCTCGACCTTCGGCCGGTAGGCGCCGCGGGCCGCCTCGATGACCCGCAGCTCGTGGATCAGCGGCAGGGCGTCGGCGACGAACTGCGCCTGGCCGAGCGCATCGGCGCGATGCTTGCCCACCCAGGCGTAGAAGGGCCGGTCGTGGTCGTCGAGGGCCACGGTGCGGTCGAAGGCGCGGTTGTTGGCGAAGAAGCCTCCGATCTCGGCGTCCGCCCAGGCCATGTCGCCGCCCGGGCGCATGTTGCGGTAGGCCTGGTCCCAGACCGTCACCGTCGTCATGTCGGAGACCAGCCGCGTACTGATGCGGTCCACGGCGTTGGCGACCAGGAAGCGGTCCTCGCGGACCTTCAGGTCGTCGGTGAGGCGCGAGCCGGAGACCAGCAGTGTGGTCACGCCGACCAGCACCACCGCCACCAGGCTGAAGGTGAGACCCAGCAGACGGCGGATTGCGGCCTGGCTCTTTCGGTCGGTTTTACGATCACCGGCGTCGGTCATACCGCGACTCAAAGAGCCTCGCGGACAATGGATCGTTAACGCCGACCCAGACTCTTTCGGCGGCGCCGATTTCAGCGGCGGCGCTTCGACAAGGTCCCGTTCGTCCAGGCGGGGACCTAGCCCACCGCCACGCCGAAGAGCTTGCCGATACCGGCGGTGACGGCCATCGCCAGCGCGCCCCAGAAGGTCACCCGCACCGTGGCGCGCAGAATATTGGCGCCGCCGGTCTTGGCGCCGACAGCGCCGAGCACCGCCAGGAAGATCAGCGAACTCGCGGCCACCACCGGGGTCAGCAGCGCCATCGGCGAAACGATCACCATCAGGAGCGGAAGCGCCGCCCCGACCGAGAAGGAGACGGCCGAGGCGAACGCAGCCTGCACCGGCCGCGCCGTCGTGGCTTCAGAAATCCCCAGCTCGTCGCGGGCGTGAGCCTCGAGCGGATCCTTCGCCATCAACTGCTCGGCGACGACGGCGGCGATCTCCGGCGATACGCCCCGCGCCCGATAGATGCCGGCCAGCTCCGCCCGCTCGGCCTCAATGTTCTGGGAGAGCTCCTGCTCCTCAACCGCCAGATCGGCCTTCTCGGCGTCAGATTGCGAGCTGACCGAGACATATTCCCCCGCCGCCATCGACATGGCGCCCGCCACGAGCCCCGCGACCCCGGTGATCAGGATGCTCGATCGCCCGGCCGAGGCCGCGGCCACGCCCAGGATCAGACTGCCGGTCGACAACAGCCCGTCATTCGCCCCAAGCACCGCGGCTCTCAGCCAGCCGACCCGCGTAACCCGATGGCCCTCTCGATGTGGCATGTGACACCCGTTCCGCTGTTTCCGCGGCTCCGGTCTAGCATGTCACCCTATCAATCGCGCCCGAGCAGGGTCATATGGAAGGCAGCGCCGTCGCGCGGTCGCCGCCACCGAAGCGGTTGAGCCCTCGCGACGTGGCGTCCGTCCCGAGACAATCCCATGCCGATGCTGTTCGTGGCCGCCGCACTCTGCGTGCTGGTCGCCGGCGTTTCGCCGTACGTCTACGCCCTGGCCAAGGTCCGCACCGGAGGCCGGTCGTGAGCGCCTCGCCCGAGCCGAGCAAGACGCCCGAATTCCCGCCGACGCCGTTCCTGTCGCCGCGCAACGTGCCCCTGTGGTTCAGCCTGCTGCTGATCGCCGCGATCGGCGGCCTGGTCTGGTGGACCCACTGACCGACGCGCCGGGTCCTGCGCCCAAGGATCTGGCGCGCGAGAACCTCTACCTCCGCCAGCGCGTGGCGCAGCTCCAGGAAGACGTCACCAGCCTTGCGGCCGAAAGCGACCGCCTTCGCCAGACGCTGGCGCGCCTGCACGGCCGCGCCGCCGTGCAGCGGCCCGATTCGCCGGGCGGCGCCCGCTAGCCCCCAAGCTGCCTCAGCGCGCCAGCCAGCCCCCGTCCACGGCCACGACGGAACCGTGCATGTAGTCCGAGGCCCGGCTGGCCAGGAACACCGCCACGCCCGCCAGATCGTCCGGCGTTCCCCAGCGCCCGGCCGGAATCCGCTCCAGGATCTGGCGGCTGCGGGTCTCGTCGGCGCGTAGGCCTTCGGTGTTGTTGGTGACGAAATAGCCCGGCGCGATGGCGTTGACGTTGATCCCCTTGGGCGCCCACTCGTTGGCCAGCGCCTTGGTCAGGCCCGCCAGCCCGCTCTTCGAGGCCGTGTAGGACGGCACGCGCAGGCCGCCCTGGAACGACAGCATCGAAGCCACCTGGATGATCTTCCCGCCGCGGCCGGCGGCGATCCAGCCCCTGGCCGCCGCCTGGCTGAGGAAGAAGGCCACCTTCAGATTGGTGTCCATCACCGCGTCCCAGTCGGCCTCGGTGAAGTCGGCGCTGTCGGCGCGGCGGATGATGCCGGCGTTGTTGACCAGGATGTCGATCGGCCCGGCTTCCGCCATCACCGCCCCGATCGGCGCGATCGAACTGAGATCCGCCGGGATCGCCCGCAGCTTTCGCCCAGCCGCGGCCACCATCTGGCCCGTCTCGTCCGGCGCGCTGCGCCCGACCGCGACGATGTCCGCCCCGGCGCCTGCAAGTCCCACGGCGATGGCCTGCCCCAGCCCGGTGTTGGCGCCGGTGACGAGGGCCGTCTTGCCCGTCAGATCGAAGAGCCCGCTCATCCTCCTACGCTCCCAGCATGGGAGCTTTGGAGGATCGATCGCGGGAGGATGCATCCTGCGAAGCCTTGGCGAAGGAGGATCATTTCAGCTGGCAGATGTCGAGGACATGCATGTCGGTGAAGTCGAGATTCTCGCCGCCCATGGCCCAGATGAAGGCGTAGTTCGAGGTGCCCGAGCCCATGTGGATCGACCATGGCGGCGACATCACCGCCTCCTCATTGGCCATCACGATGTGCCGCTGGGCGTCCGGTTCGCCCATGAAGTGGAACACCCGCTCGTCCTCCTTCAGCCCGAAGTAGAAATAGACCTCGCTCCGGCGGTCGTGCAGGTGCGGCGGCATGGTGTTCCAGACGCTGCCCGTGTTGAGGATGGTCAGCCCCAGCAGCAGCTGCGCCGACTGGCATGTCGCCGGGACCACCAGCTGGTAGATCGTCCGCTCGTTGGACTGCGCCAGCGACCCGCGCTCCAGCGGCACGGCTTCGGCGATGGAGATCTGCTTGGCCTCGAACCGCGCATGTGCCGGCGTCGAGACCAGATAGAACCGCGCGCCCTCGCCTTCGAAGATCACGTCCTTCGAGCCCATCGGCACATAGAGGCAGTCGCGCGGCGCCAGGGTGAAGGCCTGACCGTCGACGGTGACCTTGCCGACGACGTCGGCGACATTGATCACCCCCAGCTCGCGCCGCTCCAGGAACGGATGGCCGGCGGCTGAGGCCGGCTCGGTCTGGTCGGGCAGCTTCAGCGGCCCTTTGCCGGGCGCCGCGCCGCCGATCACGAACCGCTCATAGTGGGCGTAGTTCAGCACCACCTCGCCGGCGACGAAGACGTCGCTCACCAGATAGCGATCGCGCAGCTGGTCGTTGGTGGCGCCGGCCATCATGTCCGGGTGCGTGGCGTGGTAGGTCTTCTTGAACATGAGGGCCTCCTCAGGCGTCTCGTGCGGAGGCCAGGCGAGCCCGCGAGGGCAAGGGCTGGGGCGCATCCAGTTTGTAGGCCTTCTTGGCCAGGTTGTAGGCGAGGTCCTGGGCCACGTCGGCGGCCTCGTCCTCGGTCATTCGGTGCTCGGCCACCAGCCGCCCCAAGAACCCGCAATCCACGCGCCGGGCCACGTCGTGCCGCGCCGGGATCGACAGGAAGGCGCGGGTGTCGTCGTTGAAGCCGACGGTGTTGTAGAAGCCCGCCGTCTCCGTGGTCTGCTCGCGGAACCGGCGCATGCCTTCGGGGCTGTCGTGGAACCACCAGGCGGGGCCCAAGCGCAGCGCCGGATAATGGCCGGCCAGCGGCGCGAGTTCGCGGCTGTAGGCCGTTTCGTCGAGGGTGAAGAGGATCAGGGTCAGGCCGGGCTCATTGCCGAACCGGTCCAGCAGGGGTTTGAGCGCCCGCACATAGTCGGTGGGCTGCGGGATGTCGGCGCCCTTGTCGCGGCCTTGGGTCCAGAACAGGCGGGCGTTGTGGTTCCGGAACGAACCCGGATGGATCTGCATCACCAGCCCGTCGTCCAGGCTCATCCTGGCCATCTCGGTCAGCATCTGGGCGCGGAACAGCTCGGCGTCCTCCTTGGAGCGCACGCCGTCCAGGATGCGATGATAGAGCGCCTCGGCGTCGGCCGGCGCCAGGTCGGCGGTCTGCGCTGTCGGGTGGCCGTGGTCGGTGGAGGTGGCTCCGGCGGCGATGAAGGCCTGCCGGCGAATGCGATGCGCCTCCAGATAGCCGGCCCAGAAGCTGACGTCCTGGCCGGAGAGCTGGGCGAACCGCTCCAGTGACGGCCAGAAGTCCTCGTGCTCCGGGTCGACCACCGGGTCCGGGCGATAGGCGGTGACCACGCGCCCGCCCCAGCCGCTCTCGCGGATCGCCTTGTGGTAATTGAGCGGATCGGTGGGCGATTCCGTGGTCGCCAGCACCTCGATGTTGAACCGCTCGAACAGCGCCCGCGGCCGGAAGGCCGGCGTCGCCAGCAGCTCGCCGATGCGGTCGAAGTAGAGGTCCGCCGTGCCCGCATCCAGGGCCACGTCGAAGCCGAACACCTCGGCGAACACATGCTCCAGCCAGATCGCCGACGGCGTCCCGCGGAACAGATGCATGTGGCTCGCGAACAGCCGCCAGGCGGCTCGCGGGTCTGCCGGGCTCGCCCCCTTGCGGCTCGGCACGCCCAGCGCCTCCATCGGCACGCCCTGGCTGTAGAGCATGCGGAACAGGTAATGGTCCGGCGTGAGCAACAGGCTGGTCGCGTCCTCGAAGGGGGCATTGGTCGCGAACCACGCCGGGTCGGTGTGACCGTGCGGGCTGATGATCGGCAGGCCGGACACCTCGCCATAGAGCCGGCGCGCGACATCGCGCACCGCCGGATCGGCCGGGAACAGCCGGTCGGAGTGAAGGCTCAACGGTTTTGCTTGCATTTTGGCCATGGCTCGCACGCGCTCTTTCAGGCTGGCGGCAGGTAACCGGTGTCATCATCGGCTGGCAAGTCCTCTCAGCAGACCTGTCCCGCAAATTGACACCGGTTACCTAATCGCCCAATGTCGACCTATCGTGACCTCCAAAGCGCTCCAGACCAAGACCGGAAAGATGGCTTGCGCCCGCGCCGCGGCGGGGGCGCAGTGAGCGAAGCCGCGCCGAAGTCCGCGGCCGCCCTCGCGCCGTTGGAGGTGGCCCGTCGGTTCGTGGACGCCCGCCGCGCGGCCCGCGCCCTGCCCGATTTTCCCGGCGCGATTCCAGCCGACATGGCCGCCGGCTACCGGATCCAGGAGGCCGCCATCGGCCTGATGGCCGACCCGATCGCCGGCTGGAAAGTGGGCCGCATCCCGACCGAACTGCAGGCCTCGCTCGCCGCTGAGCGGGTAATGGGTCCGGTCTTCGCCGCCAATATCGTCCAGGCCGGGCTTGAGCCGACGCCGGTCTTCGCCATTCCCGGCGGGTTCGCCGCGGTAGAAGCGGAATACATCTATCGGATGGGCGAGGACGCGCCGGCCGGCAAGACCGACTGGACCCCAGAGGCGGCCATGGCGCTCGTCGAGGAGGAGTTGGTGGGCGTCGAATTCGCCGGCAGCCCGCTGGCCAGCATCAACATCCTGGGTCCCCGGGTGGTGGCCGCGGACTTCGGCAACAACGCCGGGCTGATCCTCGGCCGCGCCATCCCCGACTGGCGAACCCGCACCGACGACTGGCCGGCCTGCGCGGCCTATGTCGACGGCAAGCTGGTGGGCCGCGGCGCTCCCTCGTCGCTGCCGGGAGGCCCGGCGGCCTCCCTCGCCTTCCTTATGAACGTCGTCGCCGCGCGCGGACGGCCGCTGAGGCGCGGCCAACTGGTGACCACCGGCGCGGCCAGCGGCATCCACGATATCGAGGCCGGACAAACGGCCCGCATCACCTTCGGCGACCTGGACGAGATCCGCTGCATCGCGCATCCAGCTGTCCCAGCCGAGGGCCAGGGAGGATCCCACGATGGCCGACGCGACGCTTCCGGCTAGGGCCGCCGTCGTCGGCCGCTACCGCTGGGTGATCGTCGGCCTGCTGCTGACGGCGATGATCATCAACTACGTCGACCGCCAGACCATCGGCTTCCTGAAGGGCGACCTCTCCAAGGAATTCGGCTGGAGCGAGGGCGACTACGCCAACCTGATCTTCTGGTTCCAGGGCGCCTACGCCGTCTCCTACCTCGCCTTCGGCCGGGTGGTGGACAGGATCGGCGCGCGCTGGGGGTTCGGCCTGGCCTTCCTGGTCTGGCAGATCGCCCACATGTCCAACGCTTTCGCCCGCTCCATGGGCGGTTTCATCGGCGCGCGCCTGGCGCTGGGCATCGGCGAAGGCGGGGCCTTCCCCGGCGGCCTGAAGGCCATGGCCGAGTGGTTCCCGAAGAGCGAGCGGGCCTTCGCCACCGGCCTCTTCAACGCCGGCACCAACATCGGCGCCATCGTCACCCCGCTGATCATCCCGGCCATCGTCTTGGCCTGGGGCTGGCAGGCGGCCTTCATCGTCACGGGACTGGGCGGCCTCGTCTGGCTGCCGATCTGGCTTCTGGTCTACCGCACGCCACGCCAGGCCAGGAACCTGTCGCCGGCCGAGCTCGCCCACATCGAGGGCGACCCGGCCGATCCGGTGGAGGCGGTCTCCTGGTTCCACCTACTCCGGATCCGCGAGACCTGGGCCTATGCGGCGGCCAAGTTCCTGATCGACCCGATCTGGTGGATGTTCCTCTTCTGGCTGCCCGACTTCATGGCCAAGCGTCACGGCCTGGACCTGAAGACCTTCGGGCCGCCCATCGTGGCAATCTACCTGGTCTCCGACGTGGGCAGCGTGGCCGGCGGGTGGCTGTCCTCGCGGTTCATCGCCGCCGGCTGGACCATCAATCGGGCGCGCAAGACCACCATGCTGGTCTGCGCGGTCCTGGCCATGCCGGTGGCCTTCGCGGCCTTCGCGGACAACCTCTGGCTGGCGGTGGCGATCATCGGGGTGGCGACCGCCGCGCACCAGGGCTTCTCGGCCAACCTCTACACCCTGCCCGGCGACGTCTTCCCCAGGTCCGCAGTGGGCTCCGTCGCGGGCATCGGCGGGATGATCGGGGCGATCGGCGGCATGGTCATGTCGAAGTACGCGGGCTACGTGCTCGACAAGCTCGGGACCTACACGCCGATCTTCGTGGTCGCCGCCTCGGCCTATATCCTGGCGCTGGGCGCCATCCACCTGCTCTCGCCGAAGCTGGAGCCGGTGAAGCTCTAAGTCGCCACCGGCCCCGTCGACTCCCGCACCACCAGGGCCGGCAGGCGATCCTGTTCGGCGCGGCCCTCGGCCTCGCGGCCCATCAGCCGCTCCACCGCCAGCCGGCCGATCTCGCGGGTCGGCGTGCGGATCGTGGTCAGGCTCGGCCACAGCCGCCGCGCGATTTCGAAATCGTCGAAGCCCACTACCGACAGGTCGCCCGGCACCGCCACGCCCATCTGCCGCGCGGCCTGCAGCACGCCGGCCGCCATCTCGTCGTTGCCGGCGAAGATCGCGGTGGGCCGGGGCTTAAGCTTCAGCAACGCCGCCGCGCACTCGATCCCGGATTCGAAGGTGTAGGCGCCCTCCTGGCTGTAGCCGGCCTCCAGCTTCAGGCCGCGCGCCGCCAGCCCGACCTCGAAGCCCTCGCGCCGCTCGCGTGACGAGCGGAAGCTCGGCGGGCCGGAGATGAAAGCCAAACGTCGATGGCCCAGATCGGCCAGGTGATGCGCCGCCGCCTCGCCGCCCAGCCGGTCGCGGGTCTCGATCATGTGCGCCGGCGCATCCAGAGAGACCGAGGCTACCCGGACATATTCGCAACCGATCTCGCCCATCAGCGCCGCCACCCGCTCGTCCTCCGAGACCGAGGGCGTCAGCACCACCCCGAACAGCTTCTGCCGCTCGATGAAGCCGCGCAGGTCGGACAGGAACGTCGGGCTGACGCGATTGCACGGATGCACCACCAGCTCGAACCCCGAGCCCTTCATGCCGTCCAGCAGGCCCAGCTGCATGTTCACGACGTACTGCGGGTTGGGGTTGTCATAGACCAGGCCGATCAGGAACGAGCGGCGGAAGGCCAGGCCGCGAGCCTGCGGGTCGGGCGCATAGCCGTGCTCGGCGATCACCGCCTGGATGCGCTCGCGGGTTTCCTTCTGGACGTTGGGGCTGGCGTTGATGACGCGGCTGACAGTCTTCTTGGAGACCCCGGCCAGGCGGGCGATGTCGTTGATCGTGGGCCGGCGGCGCGGGCCCTCGCCCGCTCCCGGCTCCTCGGTCTCCGGCGCCTCGCGCTCCGCCATGCCAATTCCGTCCCCTGCCGTCGGATGCCGCTTCATAGCCTCCGCATCGCAGCAGGGTATAGGCTGAAAGCGTGACACCGGTTACCATTTGTCGATGCCGCAAGCCTTAGTCATCACCCTTTGAGCCGCCTGTCCGACGCGACCCTGGTCTCGCTCCCGTCTGCGGTGATCCGCCCGGCCTATGACCGTGGGGCGACCCGCATCGGCGTGGTCCACTTCGGCCCCGGCGCCTTCCATCGCGCCCACCAGGCCTTCTATCTGGACCGGATGCTGACCCGCGATCCGGGCCTCGCGATCTGCGCCGTCTCCCTGCACAGCGACGCGGTCCGCGCCGCTCTCGAACCGCAGGACGGCCTCTACAGCCTGATCGAGCGCGAGGCGGAGCCGCAGGTCCGCATCATTGGGGCGATCCGCCAAATCCTGACCGCGCCGCGCGATCCTGGCGCCGTCTTCGCCCGCCTCGTCGATCCAGCCCTGCGCCTGGTCACCGCGACGGTGACGGAGAAGGGTTATTGCCTGACCCCAGCCGGCGACCTCGACGCCGACCACCCCGACATCCGCCACGACCTCGCGAGCCCGGACGCGCCGCGGAGCTTCATCGGCTGGCTGACCGAGGGCCTGCGCCGCCGCCATGCCGCCGGCGCACCGGGGATCGCGGCGCTGAGTTGTGACAACCTCTCCGGCAACGGCGCGCGCCTGCGCCGGGCCGTGCTGCAGTTCGCGCAAGCCCGTGGCGACGCCGACCTGGTCCGCTGGATCGAGCGCGAGATCACCTTCCCCGACACCATGGTCGACTCCATTACGCCGGCCACGGATGACGCCCTGCGCGCCGAGGTGGCCCGGCGCCTGGGCCTCACCGACGCCTGGCCGATCCAGCGCGAGCGGTTCGCGCAGTGGGTCGTCGGCGAAGGCCTGAGCGCCAAAGACGCCGCCATCTTCGCCGAGGCTGGCGTGACCCTCGCCGCCGACGTGGCCGCCTTCGAGCGCGCCAAGCTGCGCCTCCTGAACGGCGCCCATTCGACCCTGGCCTACGTCGGCCTCGCCCGCGGCCATGCGACAGTCGCAGAGGCCATGGCCGACCCAACCCTCGCCGCCTTCGTCGAGGCGATGATGCGCGAGGACATCGCCGCCAGTCTCAAGCCCGCCGCCGGCCTCGACGTCCCCGCCTACATCGGCCAGATTCTCGCCCGCTTCCGCAACCCGGCCATCGTCCACCGCCTGTCGCAGATCGCCTGGGACGGCTCGCAGAAGCTGCCGGTCCGCCTGTTGGAGACCCTGGCCGAGGCGCGCGCCGCCGGCCGACCCATCGCCCGCCTGGCGGTCGGAGTCGCCGCCTGGATGGTCTTCGTCCGCACCCAGGCCCGCGCCCGTGTTGCGATCGTCGATCCGCTGGCCGACCGCCTGACCGCCATCGGCCTGGGCTGCACCGGCGACCCCACCGCCGACATCGGCCGCTTCCTGCAGCTCGACGCGGTTTTCCCTCGCGCACTGGCCGCCGACGGCGCGGTCCGCGCGGCCCTCGCCACCGCCTACGCCAGCCCGCTCTGATCGGCCCGGATTCGCGGCGCCGCAGATTCCGCTTGCCTAACTTTGGTGTTCTATCTAACTATAGCACCATAGCAGGTTGAAGCGGTCATGGTGGCCGTGGTCCGGTTCGCCGGACGCGGCCCCGCAGGGGGCCCTTCGAGACGGACAATGGACCCAGATTGGAATGACAGTCAGCCGATCTACCGCCAGATCCGGGAACGGGTTGTGGCGATGATCCTCGATGGCCTCCTCAAGGACGGCGACGCCCTGCCATCGGTCCGCAACGTGGCGACCGAGAGCCGGGTCAATCCGCTCACCGTGCTCAAGGCCTACCAGGGTCTCGAAGCCGACAGCCTGGTGGAGAAGCGCCGGGGCCTCGGCATGTTCGTCGCGCCGGGCGCCCGCGGCCAGCTGCTCAGGGCCGAACGGGCGAAATTCCTGATCGACCGCTGGCCGGAAATTCATGCCACCATCCAGCGCCTCGGCCTGGCTGACGAGCTGCTTGGCGTGACCAAGCGCGGGAAGGACTGAGGCCATGGCCAGCATCGACGCCCGCGGCCTGCGCAAGGCCTACGGTTCGACCGTCGCCCTCGATGGCGTCGACCTCCGGGTCGAGGAAGGCCGCATCCTGGGCCTGATCGGCCCCAACGGCGCCGGCAAGAGCACCGCGCTGCAGGCCATGCTTGGCCTGATCCCCTATGAGGGCCGGCTCAAGGTGCTGGAACGCGATCCCTGGACCGAACGCGACGCCCTGATGGCCGAGGTCTGCTTCATCGCCGACGTGGCGATCCTGCCCCGCTGGATGAAGGTCCGCGATGCGGTCGACTACGTGGCCGGCGTCCATCCGCGCTTCGACCGCGCCAAGGCCGAAGCCTTCCTGGCGCGCACAACCATCAAGCTGACCAGCAAGGTGCGTGAGCTTTCCAAGGGCATGGTGGCTCAGCTGCACCTGGCCCTGGTCATGGCCATCGACGCCAAGCTGCTGATCCTCGACGAGCCGACACTGGGCCTCGACCTGCTCTATCGCAAGTCGTTCTACGACAGCCTGCTCAACGACTATTTCGACCACACCCGCACTATCGTGGTCTCCACCCACCAGGTGGAGGAGATCCAGCACATCCTCACCGACGTGGTGTTCATCGACCGCGGGCGCATCGCACTGAACGTCAGCATGGAAGACTTCGAGTCCCGCTACTGCGAGGTCATGGTCGGCCCCGACCACCTCGACGCGGCCCGGGCCCTGAAGCCGATCCAGGAGCGCCAGCTCTTCGGTCGGTCCATCCTGTTGTTCGACAACGCCGACCGCACCCGCCTCGCCGCCCTCGGCGAGGTCCGCACCCCCAGCCTCGCCGACCTGTTCGTCGCCATGATGGGCGCAACCCAGGGAGCCGCCAAATGACCGACGCCGCCTTACAAACCCCGTCCAGGGTCCGGCCGCTCTACTGGTCGGTGCGCCGCGAGCTCTGGGAGAGCCGCTCGGTCTACATCGTCCCGGCGCTGGCCGCCGTCGTCGTGTGGTGCGGCTACCTGCTCAGTGCGATCGGCATGCCGGCACGCCGCATCGCGACGCTGAAGCTCGATCCCGTCCATCAGTCGATGGTCATGGGCCAGCCCTTCGTCGCCGCCCACGCGGCCATCACGCTGGCCGTGATGATCGTGGCGGCCTTCTACTGCCTGGGCGCCCTCTTCAACGAGCGTCGAGACCGCAGCATCCTGTTCTGGAAATCCCTGCCGGTCTCCGACCTCAAGACCGTGCTCTCCAAGGCGGCGATTCCGATGGCCGTCCTGCCGGTGGTCGGCGTCATCGTGACCGTAGTGGCCCAGGCGGTCATCCTGCTGCTCTCGACCCTGATCCTGGTCGCCGCCGGCGTCAGCGCCGCGACGCCCTGGACGCCCGGCTTCGTCGCCGGCGAGGGCGTGGTGCTGCTCTACGCGTGGGTCACGCTCAGCCTTTGGCTGGCCCCGGTCTATGGCTGGCTGCTGCTGGTTTCCGTCTGGGCCAAGCGCGCGCCCTTCCTCTGGGCGGTGCTGCCGGTGCTGGCTCTCTGCCTGATCGAGAAGCTGGCCTTCAACTCGGCCCACCTGGCGCACCTGGTCGGCGACCGGATTATCGGCAGCTACGACGCGGCGTTCGTCACCGCCTCGGCCGCGGAGCTCAAGGCCCGCGGCGGCATGCCGGCGCTTGGCCTCGACACGCTCGATCCGGGGAAGTTCGTCACCAGCCCCGGCCTCTGGCTCGGCCTGATCGTCTTCGCCGCCATGCTCGCCGCCTGCGTCTGGCTCCGACGACGGCGCGAGCCGATCTGACGCCCTAAAGGCTTCCGCCGCACCCTCCTGACGGAGACTTCCGATGATCATCTCCCACCTCGCTCCCGGGGCGCCCGTTGTGCTGCGCGTCATCGCGGAGGCCGTCCTGGCCCTGCACGTCAGCGGCGCCACCGTCGGCCTCGCCTCCGGCACGGTGGCCCTGGTCGCCCCCAAGGGCCGACGCCTGCACCAGGTGGCGGGCACGACCTTCTTCCTCGCCATGCTCACCATGTCGGGGGTCGCCGCGGTCACCGCGCCGCTGCTCCCCGACCAGGTCTCGGCGATGATGGGGGTCTTCGTCTTCTACCTGACCGCCACGGCCTGGTCGGCGGTCCAGAGGCCGGCGAGCCAGATCGGGCGCTTCGAGACCGGGGCCGCTCTGGTCGCCGCCGCGGTCGTGGTCGGCGACCTCGCGATCGGCGTGATCGGCGGCCAGATGCCCAAAGGCGTCATCGACGGCGAACCTTCGCAGATCGGCTATGTGTTCGGCGCGATCGCCGCCCTGGCCCTCCTCAGCGACATCCGCATGATCCGCCAGGGCGGGCTCGCCGGTCCCAAGCGGATCGCGCGGCACCTGTGGCGCATGTGTGCGGCGCTGGCCATCGCCTGGGGCTCCTTCGCCGGCCAGCCGCGGGCTCAGCCGGAAGCCCTGCGCGGCTCGCCCTGGCTGCTGACCCCGGCCCTGGTGGTCGTGGCCGCGATGATCTTCTGGCTCGTCCGTGTGCAGTGGCGAGCCCAGCGCAAATCCCCAAAGCCCAGGTCGGCGATCCCCGCCGCCCCTCTCCACGGAGTCCTCTCATGAGAATCTCTGTCCTGCTTTGCGCCGCCATCGCCACGGCCGCGGCCGCCGTCCCCGCCGAAGCCGCTCCCTCGCCGGCCCCCTACCACGCGCCCCGCAACGCCCAGGGCGAGCCGGACCTGCAGGGGCTGTGGACCAACACCGCGCTCACCTTCCTGCAGCGGCCGCCGATCTTCAAAAGCCTGATCGCCACCGACAAAGAGGCCGCGATGATGATCGCCGGCTTCAACAGCCTGGTGGGCGACCTGGTCAGCACCAAGCCGATCGACCCGAAGCTGGGTCCGCCACCGGTGGTCAAGGAAGCGCCCCAGTCCGACTACCTCGAGATGGACCTGCACCTCGCCCGGATCGACGGGCAGATGCGCTCCTCCTGGATCGTCGATCCGGCCGACGGCCGCATCCCCTTCACCGAATTGGGAAAGAAGGCCAACAAGGCCGTCGAGGACGAGACCTTCGACGATCCGGAAAGCCGGCCGCCGTCCGAACGCTGCCTGATCGCGATCGGCTCGCCCGAAGGCCCGCCGATGATGAACACCGGCTTCAACGGCAATTACCAGATCGTCCAGTCGCCCGGCTTCGTGGCCATCCACATCGAGATGAACCACGACGTGCGGATCATCCGCATGCTGGACCGGGGCCACCTGCCCGACGCCATCCATCCCTGGCTCGGCGACAGCGTCGGCTGGTGGGAGGGCGACACCCTGGTCGTCGAGACCACCAACCTCAGCCCCAGGGCGCCTGTCGAAAGCCTGGGCGGCGGCTTCGTCTTTTCGCCGAAGGGCAAGCTGACCGAGCGCTTCACGCGCACCGCCAAGGATCAGATCCTCTATGAGTTCGCCGTCGACGATCCGGTGAACTTCACCAAGGTCTGGAAGGCGCAGATGCCGATGCGGACCGCAAAGGGCCCGATCTACGAATACGCCTGCCACGAGGGCAATTACTCGCTGGCCAACGCGCTCTCCGGCGCCCGCGCCGAAGAGCGCGCAAAGCCGGCGGCGGCTACGCCTTCCGCCGCGCCCTGATCAGTCCTGCGAGAGCATGCCCAAGAGCTTGATGCGGAACACCAGCACGCTGTTGGGCGGGATCGGGCCCGAACCCTCGGCGCCGTAGCCGAGCTGCGGCGGCACATAGAGCATCCACTCGTCGCCGACGTGCATCATCGGCAAGGCCTCCATCCAGGCCGGCACCAAGTTCTCCAGCGGCATGAGCAGGGGCTTGTTGCGCGCGAACGAGGAATCGAAAACCGCGCCGGTGGTCAGCGTGCCCTCGTAGTGCACCTTGATGATGTCGCCCGGCTTCGGCGAAGGCCCGGCCGGCCCGGACGACACAACCTTGTACTGCAGGCCATCCGCCAGGGTCTTCACCCCCGGCGCATGGGCGTTGTTGGCCATGAAGGCCGCGGCCGTGGGTTGGGCGCCCGCGGCCGGCGGCGACGCAGGCTGAGCCAGGGCGGCGCTGCTCGCGAACACAAGGGCGGCGGCGATCAGAAGATGTCTCATGCAATGTCCCGGTGAGAGGTGGGCCGCACCCATACACTCTGCCGCCCGCGTCCCGCCAGCCGGCGCGGCGGCTCAATCGTTCGGCCGGGAAGCCGGGGATTGCGCCGACGGCGCTGGCTGAGAGGAAGGCCCCGGCTGCGCGGTCGAGGGCGTCGCCGTGGGCGGTGAGGCCACCGGCGGCCCGGCTCTCGCCGGAGGCGCGCGTTCACCCGGCTCCAGATAGAGCGAACTCTTCTTGCTACAAGCACTTGTCATCGCACACGCCACAACAACAAGCGCGATCAGGCCCGCGCGCATAGTCGCCCCTCGGAAGTCCCGTCTACGTTCCATGTAGTGCGGTTCGCCCGACGGGGAAGTGGCCCAGCCTCGAAAACGCTGATCGGCGCCAAGCGCCTTGTGAAATCCGGCGGCGGTGGCGCGGCTTGGCCAGAGGCCATGTCCGGGTTCGAGGTTTGACTTGTTCCAAGTCAGCCGGGATAGGGTCTAGGCCCACGGCGCGAGGCTCCCGATGACGGCGACTCCCATCCGCTCGGCGGTCAAGCTCGGCTCCGGCCACCCCTGGCTCACCTTGTCGGTGGTCGCGGCGCTTTCGGCGGCGGCCCTGTGGTTCGTCGTCGGGCATTTCAGCATGACCAGCGACACAGCTGCGCTCATCTCCGGCAAGGTCCCCTGGCGGCAGCATGAGATCGCCATGGACAAGGCGTTCCCGCAGAACACCGACAGCACCGTCGTGGTCATCGATGGCGCCACGCCAGAACTCGCCGAGTCGGCGGCGGCGGTCCTGACGGCGAAGCTGGCGGCCGAGACCCAACTGTTCGGCAGCGTGCGGCGCCCGGACGGCGGACCGTTCTTCGCCCGGGAGGGGCTGCTCTTCCTGCCGACGCCGCAGGTGCGCGCGACCACCGACCAGCTGGTCTCCGCCCAGCCCTTCCTCGGCCCCATGGCGGCAGACCCCAGCCTGCGAGGCGTGATGACCGCCATCTCGACGCTGGCCGATGGCGTCGCCCACGGCCAGACCTCGTTCGCCGCCGTCGACAAGCCGATCGGCGCCCTCGCCGACGCCCTCCAGACCGTCGCGGCGGGCAAGCCCGCCTTCTTCTCCTGGCAGGCCATGGTGGCCGGCGGCGGTGGTGGCCTGCAGGCGCCCACCCGGCGGTTCATCATCGCCCGGCCGAAGCTCGACTACGGCGCCTTGATGCCCGGCGTCGATTCCAGCGACGCGATCCGTGCAGCCGCCAAGAGCCTGGCGCTTGATGGCGCTCACGGGGTGCGCGTGCGGCTGACCGGCGCGGTGCCGCTTTCGGATGAGGAGTTCGGCTCGCTCGCCGACCGCGCCTGGCTGGTGAGCGGATCCATGCTCCTGGCCGTGCTGGTGATGCTGTGGCTGGCGGTGAAGTCGGTCCGGCTGGTCGTCGCCATCCTGACGACGACGCTGGTCGGTCTCCTGCTCACCACGGCCATGGGCCTGGTGACCGTGGGGCGCTTCAACCTGATCTCCGTGGCCTTCATTCCCCTATTCGTGGGGCTGGGCGTCGACTTCGGAATCCAGTTCAGTGTGCGGTTCCGGGCGGAGCGATTGATCACCCAGGACCTTCGCGCGGCCTTGACCGCCGCCGGCGCGGGGATCGGCGGCTCCCTGACCTTGGCCGCCCTGGCGATCACGCTCGGCTTCCTGGGCTTCCTGCCCACCCAGTACGTAGGCGTCTCCGAACTGGGCATCATCGCCGGCGTCGGCATGGTGATCGGCCTGTTGCTGAACCTGACCCTGCTGCCGGCGCTGATCCGGCTGTTGCGGCCGCCCGCACAGAGCGAAGCGGTGGGCTCCCCGCGGATGGCGGCCGTCGACCGGTTCCTGATCGAGCGCCGCAAGCTTGTGCTGTGGACCTTCGCGGGCTCGACCCTGGTCAGCGTCGCCCTGCTGCCCTTCGTCCGCTTCGACTTCAACCCGATGCATCTGCGCAATGTGCGCGGCGAGGCGATGTCGACACTCAATGACATCATCAAGGACCCGACCCAGACCCCGAACACCATCGACGTGCTCGCGCCGTCCCTGGCCGCTGCGGACCAACTGGCCGACCGCCTCGGGAAGCTCCCTGCGGTCGCCCAGGCGATCACCCTGTCGAGCTTCGTACCCGACGATCAGCCCGCGAAGCTGGCGGCGATCTCCGACGCCCAGCTGCTGCTGGACCCCACCCTCAATCCGTTCGAGCCGCAGCCCGCGCCCAGTGACGCCGACGTGGTGGCCTCGCTCCGGACCACGGCGGCCAAGCTGCGCGCCGCTGCGGGGACCGGTGGCGCGGGTGGGGCCGCGGACGCGCTTCGGCTGGCCGCCGCCCTCGACGCGATCGCGGCCGGACCGCCAGCCCTGCGCGCCCGCGCGACAGAGGCGCTGATCCCGCCGCTCAACACCCTGCTGGACGAACTCCGCGCCCTCCTGACGGCGGAGCCGGTGACGCTGCAGACCCTGCCGATGGATATGATGCGCGACTGGGTGACGCCCGACGGCCGGGCCCGCGTCCAGGTCTCGCCCAAGGGCGACTCCAACGACAACAGCGTTCTGAAAGCCTTCTCGAAGGCCGTCCGCGCCATCGCCCCCGACGCCTCAGGCCCGCCGATTTCGATCCAGGAGGCGGGCAAGACAGTCAGCTGGGCCTTCATCGAGGCGGGCCTGCTCTCGCTCGTGGCGATCACGGCCTTGTTGTTGCTCGTCCTGCGCAGCCTGCGGGAAGTGGCCTTCACCCTGGCGCCCATCGTGCTGGCGGGTTTCCTCACCCTGGGAACCTGCGTGCTGATCGGCCAGCCGATCAACTTCGCCAATGTCATCGCCTTCCCCCTGCTGTTCGGGGTGGGCGTGGCCTTCCACATCTACTTCGTCATGGCCTGGCGGGCGGGAACCACGAACCTGCTGCAATCGAGTCTGGCGCGCGGGGTGTTCTTCAGCGCGCTCACCACCGGGACGGCGTTCGGCAGCCTGATGCTCTCCAGCCACCCGGGCACGGCCAGCATGGGCAAGATCCTGATGATCTCGCTGATCTGGACCCTGGTGGCGGCGCTGATCTTCGAGCCGGCGCTGCTGGGGCCGCCACCGGAGGAACCAAAGGCCTAGTACTACTGCGTCATAAATGACCCCGTTGCCGTCCCTCCATGGGCCGCGCGCAGCAAGGACATCGCTGCAGGGTCTGACTGAGAGCGAAGGTCAAGCGACGCCTAATGGTGGCGATCGAGTTGGGCACGTGGCG
>NZ_DATAPY010000060.1:0-41130 GCF_036264965.1 Phenylobacterium sp. | reverse complement strand
GGCGTGGCGGTGACCAACCTGGGCTCCGGGCGCAACAAGATCTTCGTGCGCGGCCTCTCCGACGGCTCCTTCACTGGCAAGACGCAATCGACCGTCGGTCTCTACCTCGGCGACGTGCCGATCACCTACAATGCGCCGGATCCGGACCTGCGCCTGGCCGACATCGACCGCGTCGAAGTGCTGCGCGGGCCCCAGGGGACGCTCTACGGTTCGGGCTCCATGGGCGGCATCGTACGGATCGTCCCGGCCCGGCCGGACCCCACGGCGGCCCTGGGCTCGGTCTCGGCCGAAGCCATGGCGACGCAGCATGGCGGCCCGTCCGAGGGCCTGGAGGGCATGGTCAACCTGCCCATAGCCGGCGGGCGCGCGGCGGTCCGGGCGGTGCTCTATACCGACGAGAGCGGCGGCTATATCAGCAACCCCGTCCTGGGGCTGAACGACGTGAACTTCAGCCGGCGCTCGGGCGGGCGGATCTCCGGCCTGGCCGAACTGCCGGACAACTGGGAGGTGGAGGCCGGCTTCGCCCATCAGTCGATCGGCACCGCCGACAGCCAGTACACCCAGGGCCTGACTGGCCCCCTCAGTCGCGACGCGAGCGTCCGCGAGCCCTTCGACAACGACTTCTCGGAGGGTGGCGTCACGGCGCAGCACAGCGGCGCCCTGGTCGACCTGAAGATGTCGGGCGCCTACATCGATCATTCGCTGGTCACCCGTTACGACGCCACCGGCGCGTTCCCTGCGGCTGGCGGCTCGCCCCATGGCCAGGCGTTCGACGAGGACAAGCACATCCGCCTCTGGGAGGCCGAAGGGCTGATGTCGTCCAACGCGCCTGGGCCCCTGCGCTGGCTGGCGGGCGGCTTCGTCTCGTTCTCCAACGAGATGGACGCGGCCGCCCTGCAGGACGTGAGACCGGCCGGACCCGCCCGCTCGATCTACCAGCGGCGCGACCAGCTGTCGGAGGCGGCGGTCTATGGCGAGGTGGCCTACGATATCACCGCCCGGCTTACCGTGACGGCCGGCGCCCGCTGGTTCGCCACCCGGGTCGACACCCGGGCCGGCAATTTCGACATCGCGCTGACCCCCATCGCGCCCCTGCGTGAACACCTGACCGATACGGGCGTCGCGCCCAAGCTTCGGGTCAGCTTCGCGGCGACCCCGGACGTGGTGTTCTACGCCCAGGTCCAGGAGGGCTACCGCGCCGGCGGCTTCAACATCCCGGCCGCGGCCGGCGGCGCGACCATCGAACGGCTTTCTCCGCAGTTCAGGCCTGACCACCTGTGGAACTATGAGATCGGCGCGGGGCTGCCGTTGTTCGACCATCGGCTGACCCTGCGCGCCGACGTCTTCCACGCCGACTGGGTCGGTCTGCAGACCGATCAGCGCCTGGCCTCCGGCCTGCCGATGACCGTCAACATCGGAGACGGCTCCAACACCGGGGTCGAGGGCGAGGCGGTCTGGCGGCCGGACGACCACCTGCAGGTGCGCGCCAATCTGCTGCTCGAGGATCCTTCCATCACCCGCGCCACAGACGTGTTTCCCGCGCGGCGCGACATCGGCCTGCCCGGCGTGCCCTACGCCATGGGCGCGGCCGACGTGCGCTACCACTGGCGGATCGGACGGTTCGAGGCGGAGACCGCGGCGCAGGTGGCCTATGTCGGCCGTTCCTACCTGACCTTCGACGGCGGGCTGGGCAACGCCATGGGCGGCTATGCGTCCGGCCGGGTCGCCGCGACGTTGCGCGCGGCGGTCTGGCGGGCGACCGCCTTTGTCGACAACGTCGCCGACGAGCGCGGCAACACCTTCGCCTACGGCAACCCCTTCAGCCGCGCGCGCGCCACCCAGGCGACGCCGCTGCGGCCGCGCACCGTGGGCCTCGGCCTGGCGCGCAGTTTCTAAGGTCTAGCGCCAGACCCCGGGCGAGATCTCGTCGGGGCAGCCTTGGATCCAGACGTCGCGGCGGGGACCCGAGACCAGGAAGGCGGTGTAGCGCTGGTTGTGCGCCGGCCCGCCGGCCCGCTTCAGCTCGCCCGCCGGTGCGACCTGGGTGAAACAGCGCTGAACGTCGGGGACCTTCATCCGCCGCGACAGGTCGACCACCAGGCCGGGCCGGCCGAAGTCGGGGCGCCCGGGGTCGGTGGCCCAGTAGCGGTCGCGCTCCACAAGCTCCAGCAGGGGCCCTGAGATGCGGTGCTCGTCCTGCAGTTGGGAGTAGACACCGTAGCTCAGGGTCCCGACCCAGGCCGCGCCGGTCCTGGCGCGCAGATCGTCGACGTCGCCGGCGAACTGGCTCCAGCCCCGCAGCGGCAGGGTCGGGTCGAGCCGCCCCAACGGGCTGGGCGTCGGAAGGGCCATGGCCGCGAAGGTCGCCACGGCGACGGCGTAACCCGGGACCGGCGCCAGGCGGCGCAGCCACTGCCGCCAGGGCGTGGCCGCCAACCGCTCGGCCGCGACGGCGGCGCAGATTGCCATGGCGCCGAAGATCGGGGCCGGCCAATGGCCCTGCACCCGGTCGTGCAGGCTGTGCAGCAGGAGGTAGGCCGCGAAGGGGGCGGACGTGGCCACGGGCAACATCAGCTGCACGGCTCCAGCCTGGCCGCGCTCGCGCCAGGCCTGCCGCGCGCCCAGCGTCGCATAGGCGGCGAGGATCGGGGTGAAGAGCAGGATCTGGGTGACCGCCAGCTCGCCGAGGTGGGCCAGGGTGACGCCGTGCGGCGCGACGCGACCGAACTGCTTGATGAAGGTGATCCACTGGTGCTGGGCGTTCCAGACGACGTTCGCGGCGAACACCGCCGCCGCGACGATGCAGGCGGCCCACGGGCCGGGCTTCTTGAGCTCCGCGACCCCGCCGGGGACCGCCAGCAGCCAGAGCAGGACGCCGGGGGCCAGGAACAGGCCCGAATATTTCGACATCACCGCCAGGCCCGCGGCGAGCCCGGCGACCAGCCACCAGCCGGCCCGCCGATGCTCCCAGAACCGCGCCAGGGCCCAGAGCGTAAGGGTCCAGAACAGGCTGGCGGGCGAATCCGGAATCGCCAGCATGCCGCCCAGGCACACCGTCAGGGTCGCGTTGTACCAAAGCGCCGCGCGGAAGGCCGCGCGCGGGCTGGCGCCCAGCCGCCGCGTCAGGTCGGCGATCAGCCAGGTGTTCAGCCCGCAGCTCAGCGCCGGCAGCAGCCGCACGCCCAGCGGCGTGTCGCCGAACAGGTTCATGCCGCCGCGGATCCACCAGCCGATCATCGGTGGGTGGTCGAGGTAGCCCAGCTGCAGGTGCAGGGCCCAGAAGCGGTAGTAGGCCTCGTCTTCGGTCAGGTGGACGGCGCCGGCGGCTGCCAGCCGTATGACGGTCAGGCCCAGCGCCAGCAGCAGGACGCCCCGCCCGGAATCGATGAGCGACGGACGGGCCGCGGCCTCGGTCACCAGACGGCCCGCGACGTGGTCACATAGTTCCAGACCGCCGCGACGACGGCCCCGGCGACGCCGGCGACCCACCAGGAGGGTCCGCGCTCATAGACCATGGTCGCCACCGCCACATTGGCGGCCAGGGGCACGCTGCAGAGCACCACGAACTTGAAATAGCCGACCAGCAGCGCCGCGCCGCGTTTGCGCCGGTCGCGATAGGTCACCGCATTGTTGATCAGGTAGTTGGAGGTCATAGCCCCCAGCGCGGCGACCAGCTGGGCCTCGGCGAAGCCGAGGTGCAACAGGGATCGCAGGATCAGCAGGTGCACGCCCACGCCGCTCGCGCCGACCATGGCGAACATGATGAAGCGCGGCGAGATCAGGTCGCGGGTGAGTTTGGCCACCAGCAGACCCAGGTATTGGATGACCACGCCGTTATCGAGCTTAGAGTCGCCAGCATGCCGGGCGCGGAACTCGTAGGGCAGCTCCAGATAACGCGGCGGGGTCTTCTGGGAGGCCAGGATATCGAACAGCACCTTGAAGCCCGAGGTGGTGAGCGCCGGCGCGACCGCCTCGACCATCTCGCGCCGGAGCATGAAGAAGCCGCTCATCGGGTCGGTGACGTCGGCGCGCAGCACGCGCCGGCCCAGCCAGTTGGCGAGCCGGCTGCCGGCCTCGCGCGTCGCCCCCAGGGCGGAGGCGTCGGCTCCGGCGACGCCCAGGTAGCGGCTGCCGACCACCACGTCGGCGCGGTCCTCCTGCAGCGCCTTCAGCATCTGCGGCAGCAGGGTCTCGTCGTGCTGCAGGTCGCCGTCGATCACGGCCACGAAGGGCGCTGCGGAAGCCATGGCGCCCTCGATCACCGCGCCGGCCAGGCCGCGGCGGCCGATACGGTGCAGGCACATCACCCGCGGATCGGTGGCGGCGATCGCCTTGACCGCCGCCGCCGTACCGTCGGGGCTGTCGTCGTCGACGAAGATCACCTGCCAGACGATGCCTTGCAGCGCCGCCTCAAGCTTCTGCAGCAGGGGGCGCACATTGGGCGCCTCCTTGAAGGTCGGGACGATGACGCCGAGCTCGAGCGGCTGGGCGGCGGGGGCGGTTTGGAGACGCAATTTGGCCCCGGACGGTGCGCGCATCCGCCCTCATAGCCGCCGCGCCGTGGCCTGGGAACTGTCCGCAGCGGGCCGCGGGCTGTCACGTGGGGAATGCGGCGTGTAAGGGATAGGAACGAGGGCGAGGCGAAGAGCGCTTGGACTTGCGGGACGACGGAAGATCGGCGCTGATCGGGCTCTATCTGGAGCGCCGCACGGACCTCGTGCGGTTCTTCACCGTGCGCCTGCGCTCGGCCGCCGCCGCCGAGGACCTGGTTCAGGACATCTATGTGCGCCTTTCGGGAATCGACCAGCCCGTCGAGATCCAGAATCCGATGGCCTATCTCTACCGGCTGGGGTCCAACCTGATGCTCGACCGGCTGCGGGGCGAGCGGCGCACGGCGCATCGCGACGGCGCCTGGCTGGACAGCCAGACCACCCGCGTCGGCATCCACGAGGTCTCCGCCGAGCCGGACGCGGAAACCGCGGTGGCGGCGCGCCAGCGCCTGGCCCTGCTCACTGAAGCCCTGACGGAGCTCAGTCCGCAGACACAGCGTGTCTTCCGGATGCACAAGTTCGAAGGCCTCAGCCACCCCGAGGTCGCCGCCAAGCTCGGCATCTCGCGAAGCGCCGTGGAGAAGCACATGATGGCCGCGCTTAAGCACCTTTCCGCGAGACTCCCGTGATCGGCGAAATGCGTTATTTGGAGGAGCTTGCCGGATGGCGGCGTCATCTCATCGAAAGCAGGTGGCTCGCCGCCTTGCGGGCTAGGGATTGATGCGGAAGACCGACGAACAGTTCAACGACGGTCGCGCGGCTGAGGAGGCGGCGCGCTGGTTCGCCCGTCTCCAAGGGGAGGCTGCGACCGGCGACGACTGGCTGGCGTTCGAACGCTGGCTGCAGTCGTCGCCGGCGCACGCCCAGGCCTATGAGCGCCTGGAGAACCTCTGGATCGATCTCGAATATGCGCCGGTGGCCAAGGAGCTCGGCGGCCGTCCGCTGCTGGCCACGCGCCGCCAGCGACCGGCGCGTAACGCGCCGCGCGACCAGCTTCGCCGCCGGGCCCTATGGGGCGCGGGCGCAGCGATCGCCGCCGGCCTTGTGGTCGCTGTGGGCGTTGGCCTGCAATCGCCGGGCGTCGCTGCGCAGACCTTTGCCACGCCGGCCGGCCAGACCCGTGACATCGCGCTGGCGGACGGCACCCATATCCGCCTGAACGCGGCCTCCAGGATCACCGTGCGCTTCGAGCGCGACGCGCGCCGGGTGGAAATGGCCGACGCCGAGGCGGTGTTCGATGTGGCCCATGACGCCAAGCGGCCGTTCCTGATCGGGGTCGGCGACCGCCAGGTCCGCGTCGTCGGCACCGAATTCAACCTGCGCAACCGCCAGGGGCTGGTGGACCTCACCGTCCGCCGCGGCGCCGTCGAAGTGCGTCCCGCCGACGCCCTGCAGTCCGCGCCCACCCGAGTGACGGTCGGGCAGGAACTGACCCATACGGTCGGCCAGTCTGTCCAGGTGCTGAAGGTCTCCGATCCGGACGCCACCTTCGCCTGGACCAACGGCCAGCTGATCTACCGCGATCAGCCGCTGTCGGACGTCGCGGCCGACCTGTCGCGCCGCTTCGGCACCCCGGTGCGGACGGCGGACGCGCGCACCGCGGCCCTGCGCTTCTCCGGCGTGCTGGTGACCGACAACGAGGCCGACGTGCTGCGCCGGCTTTCGGCCTACGCCCCGGTGCGGGTCGAGCGCACCTCCACCGAGATTATCCTGCACCATCGCTAGACGGTGGGTTCAGCTTCATCGCCTGCAGCAGGCTGCCGGTGAAGGTCATGACGCCCGTGTGGCTCAGCCGCGCCTCCATATCGGCCCAGATTTCCCCGCCCAGATCGCGCCAGCGGCGGCAGAAGGCGTAGTCCTCCGACAGGTACTGGCCGGTTTCCGGCTCGATCATGGTCTCGAAGACCATCGGCGCCTCGTCGGCCAGGCGGTCGCCCATGTCGCCCATCTTGGCGTGCAGCTCGGGATGGGCGTCGACGATCTGCTGCATGGCCTCCCGGTGGATCATCAGGAAGCCGGTGCCGCCATAGGCCACCTTGGCGATGCCGTTCTCGATCTCCACCGAGTGGTCCGGCGTCGGCAGGAAGCGCACCACATAGCCCAGCGAGGCGGCCATCATGTCCGGCGCATCGGCCTTGCCCGCGGCCCGGGCGCGCTCCCAGTCGACGTATTTCATCGGACAGACCGCGGCGATCACCGGCTTGTCGGCGTCCAGCAGGCGAAAGACGTTCTCCGGCGCGAAGCCGATGTCGGCGTCGCAGAACAGAATGTGGGTGGCTTCCTTATGCGCGAGGAAGCGGGCGGTGAGCCGGCTGCGGGCCCGGGTGATCAGGGCGTCGCCGCCCATCAGGTCGATCTCCAGCCCGATTCCACGCTCGCGGCAGGCCTTCTGCAGGGCGAGCACCGAGTGCATGAACTGCAGCATCAGCTGGCCGCCATAGCAGGGCGTGGCCAGGTAGACGAAGGGTTTGGCGTCAGTTTCAGACGGCATGGAAACTCCGAGGACCGCGGTCAGGCCGGTTGCGGATCGCGGAGGAAAGCCTCCACCAGATCGTCATAGAGGTCGAAGCGTTTGTAGGCGCGCAAGTCCGGCGTGGCCGCGCGCCAGGCGTTCGCGAAGGCGGCCAGGCGCTCGGGATCGGCGGCGAGGTCGCTCAAGGGCGCCAGCCAGACGCGGATCGTGAACAGGGCGCCGCCGGTCTGCGGCAGGCGGCGCAGGGTCTGGCGCTCGACGCGCAGGCAAAGGACGCGGCCGGCTTCGCGCGGGTCGATGTCGGGTATCTGGGCGCGGATCGGCGCGGAGGAGGGCGTGTGCAGGTCCGCGGAATTCAGCACCGTCCAGTTGCGCCGCTCCAGCACCAGCTCCGGGCGCAGCCCCTCGAAGACGCGCTGCACGCGCACCAGGAACCGCTCGCCGAAGCCGGTCACCGGGCCGTGCAGCTCTTCCAGCGACTTGCCGATCGCCTCGGCGGCGGTGAAGAACCCGCCCGCGGACAGCGACAGCGCCGCCAGCCGCCACTGGCCGTCGCGCTTCTCCATGAGACAGAGGTCGTCGGGCACACGGCGGGCGGCGGCGTAGAGCGCGGGCAGGCCGCGCTGCGCGGGCGCGGGGCCCAGCGCGGCCTCGACCATCGCCGCCGCTTCCGCCTGGCCGGCCTGCGAGCCCGGCGTCTCGGCCCACACCAAGTCTCGCACACGTTCGAACAGCGGGTCCTTGCGCGCTGCCGGATCGGCCTCACCGCCTTCCAGCCAGTCGGCAAGCGGGATGGGCCGAAGCCCGATCTGGAAGTCGGCGGCCTCTTCCCAGGGGCGATGGCGCGGGCTCACCTGACCCAGCCCAGCCGCCGCCAGATCAGCCAGACCCCATAGGCCACGGCGATGCCCACCGTGTCGGCCGTCAGATCGAGGATGTCACCGTCGCGTCCGAAAGGCAGAACCGCCTGCAGCACCTCGACGGCCGCCCCGAACACGAGGGCGAACAGCAGGATCGCCCACCGCCGCTTGGTCGACAGCAGCAACCCCGCGCCGGTCAGCACCGCCCAGGAGATGGCGTGCTCGGCCTTGTCCCAGATCAGGCCCACACCGGGCACGTCCTTGCCGGGCGCCAGGGTGAGATAGAGCAGGATCGCGCAGGCCAGGGCGTAGATCGCCAGGCGAAGCGGACGGGGCTGGCGGCGCAGAAGCTCGAACGGCGGCATGGGCCCTTACTTGCACGTCCGCGCCCGGCTCTCTAGCGTCCGCCGCCTGCCGGAGCGCGTCAGGGTGAAGTGGACGCCGGTTCACCCGTCCGACGCGCTCCAAACTTGAAAAGATCGACCCTTCTTGCCCGGTTCAGGTGATCCCCCTGAACCGGGAAGGGTCTCGGAGCGCGGAGCGGACATGGCGGCCAGACCGGAGATTGCGGCGGTGATCTGGGACTTCGGCGGGGTGTTCACCTCCTCGCCGTTCGAGGCCTTCAACCGCTTCGAGGCCTCCCGCGGCCTGCCGAAAGACCTGATCCGGCGGATCAACGCCGCCAACCACCACGACAACGCCTGGGCGCTGTTCGAGCGCAACGAGATCGACACCGCGCGCTTTGACGCCCTGTTCCTGGAGGAATCCACGGCGCTTGGGCATCCGGTGCGGGGCGGCGAAGTGCTGCCGCTGCTCTCGGGCGAGCTGCGGCCGCGGATGGTGGTGGCGCTGAAGACCTGCAAGCAGCACTTCAAGGTAGGCTGCATCACCAACAACGTCGTCTCGATGCATTCGCCCGGCCAGGACGAGGTCCAGCGCGCCGCCGGCGCCATGGGCCAGGTCATGCCGCTGTTCGACGCGATCATCGAAAGTTCCAAGGCTGGCGTGCGTAAGCCGGACCCGAGGATTTATCTGATGATGTGCGAGCTCCTGGCCGTGGAGCCCGGTCGTTGCGTCTACCTCGACGACCTGGGCATCAACTGCAAGCCGGCCGCGGCGCTGGGCATGCGGGCGATCAAGGTGGTGGACGTCGACCAGACCCTGGCGGAGCTGGCGGATGCGACGGGGCTGACGTTCGGGGCGGAGAGTGTGGCATGAGCCGGCCCACCAAGATCGGCGCCGCGGCGGCGGTGAAGCAGCGGCCCCTGTGGCGCGTGGCCGAGGGCGACCGCGACGCCATCCAGCGCACCTACCGCTTCGCCGATTTTACCGCCGCGTTCGCCTTCATGACCCGCACAGCCCTGACGGCCGAGAAGCTCGACCACCATCCGGAGTGGTTCAACGTCTACAATCGCGTGGATGTCACGCTGACGACCCACGACGCCGGCGGGGTGACCGAGCTGGACGTGAAGCTCGCGACCTTCATGGACATGGCGGCGAAGAGCGCGGGCGCGACGGGCGAGTAGACCACCCTTTTCTCGTCATCCTCCGGTCGCGCGAAGACGCGATCCGGGGGACCCAAGCGGCCTCGCCGCCTTCTGCAAATCAGCTTGGGTCCCCCGGATCAGCCTGTGGCTGACCGGAGGATGACGGGTTAGGGGTAGAGCGCCGCGGCTGGGCTGCGACAAGTCAGAGAAGGGGAGTTACGGTATGCCAGGACGGGTCGCGGGCAAGAAGGCCTTCATCTCAGGCGGGGCGCAGGGCCTCGGCGCGGCCATGGCCCGCAAGCTCGCCGATGAGGGCGCCAAGGTGACGGTGGCCGACATCAACATCGATGGAGCCCGGAAGGTCGCCGCCGAGATCAACGCCGCCCACGGCGAGGGGACCGCATTCGCCTTCCCGCTGGACGTCACCAAGGAGGAGCAGTGGGTCTTCGCGCTTGAGGAGGCCGATCACGCCATGGGCGGCATCTCGGTGCTGGTGAACAACGCCGGCATCAGCCGCGGCGGCGACATCGAGAGCCTGAGCATCGAGGACTGGAAGACGGTGATGAGCGTCAACGTCGACTCGGTGTTCCTGGGGACCAAGCATGCGCTGAAGTACATGCGGGGCCACCAGCCCGGCTCGATCGTCAACATCTCCTCGATCGCCGGCCTGATCGCGGCCCATAATTCGCCCAGCTACAACGCCTCCAAGGCCGCGGTCTGGCTGCTGTCGAAGGGCATCGCCCTACACTGCGCCAAGCAGGGGCTGGATATCCGCTCGAACTCCATCCACCCGACCTTCATCGACACCCCGATCCTCGACCCGCTGCGCCAGCGGTTCGGCAAGGAGGAAGCGGAGGCCAAGCTCGGCCGCCAGGTCCCGCTCGGCCACATCGGCGCGCCGGAGGACATCGCCAACGCCTGCCTCTACCTGGCCTCCGATGAGTCGAAGTTCATGACCGGCGCCGAGCTCAAGCTCGATGGCGGCATCTCGGCGATGTGACGGCCTAAGGAAGACGAACCACGGAAAACACGGAAAGAGCACGGAAGGAGATTCAATCCTCCTAGGACAGTAGGTCGCTTCGAGTGCGCGCCAGGCGCGCGAATCAACTCGGGCAGAGCGCTCCGATGCGGCCCGCCTTCCGTGCTCTTTCCGCGTTTTCCGTGGTTCAAAAGACGGAGTCGCCTCTCGCATAGCTGGCCGTTCAGTTCGCGACGACCGCGCCGATCAGCAGCTTCCCGCCCGGCCGCTTGAGGATCAGGTCGGTCTGGCGCTGCAGTTCCTTGACGATCAGATCCGCGTTGGGCTCCGCGCCGGGCGGCAGGCCGGCCGCATAGATCTGCATGGCCTGGACGTAGGCCGCGCGCAGGCGGGGCAGCGACTTGTCGGCGAACTCGCGAAGCTTGGGGTCGTCGACCTGCAGGCCGCAGTCGACGCTGAGCACGCCGCGCCGCCCGCCGCCCTTGTTGGTGGTGGCGGTGATCGGGTTGAGCGGGATGTAGTTCTCGCCGCCGGATTTCTTCTTCTGCTTTTCGTCGGCGAACACGGCCGAAGGTGGCAGGCCGGCCAGGGCGCAAAGGACCAGGAGATCGCGGCGTCGCATGCCGCAACCTATCTCGATCATGGTTAGCGGCTTCTTTACGCGGCGCTGCCACAAGGGGGCGAACGCCCGGGAATCCGCTCCGGGCATCTGCGGAGCGCGCCTTGAGCCGATTTGCGCCGACCAGTCTCGACCTCGACGGCAAGGTCATCATCGTCACCGGCGGCACGGGCTCGTTCGGGCGGCGCTTCATCGAGACCGTGCTGACCCGCGCCGACCCGCGCAAGCTGATCGTCTATTCCCGCGACGAGCTGAAGCAGAGCGAGATGCAGATCGACCTGGCCGAGCGCTTCGGCCCGGAGAAGATGGCGAAGATGCGCTTCTTCCTGGGCGACGTGCGCGATCGCGAGCGGCTGATCCTGGCCTTCCGGGGCGTCGACATCGTGATCCACGCCGCGGCCCTGAAGCAGGTGCCGGCGGCGGAATACAACCCGTCGGAATGCATCCACACCAACAGCATGGGCGCCGAGAACGTGGTCTGGGCCTGCCTGACCAACCGGGTGAAGCAGGTCATCGCGCTCTCCACCGACAAGGCCTGCAACCCGATCAACCTTTACGGCGCGACCAAGCTGGCCTCCGACAAGACCTTCGTGGCCGCCAACAACCTCTCCGGCGACATCGGCACGCGGTTCTCGGTGGTGCGCTACGGCAATGTGGTGGGCAGCCGCGGGTCGGTGGCGCCCTTCTTCCAGCGACTGCTCGCCAAGGGCGCGACGGAGCTGCCGATCACCGATGTGCGGATGACACGGTTCTGGATCACCCTGAACGAGGGCGTCGAATTCGTGCTCTCATCGCTGGGCGCGATGCATGGCGGCGAGATTTTCGTGCCGAAGATTCCTTCGATGAAGATGACCGATCTGGCCGAGGCGATGGCGCCGGGCCTGCCGATCAAAGTGGTCGGCATCCGCCCGGGCGAGAAGCTGCACGAGATCATGATCAACGCCGACGACGCGCGCTCCAGCGTCGACCTGGGCGACCGCTACGCCATCGAGCCGGCCTTCGTGGAGTACAGCCGCGAGCCGCTGGAGGGCGCCAGGCTGGCCGAGGACTTCAGCTACGCCAGCGACACCAACGACGATTGGCTGAGCGGCCCGCAGCTGTTGGCCATCCTCAATGACTACGCTCCCCAGCAGCGCCGGCGGCGCGCGGCCGACTAGCATGCCGCGTCCGGTCCTCCCCTACGGCCGCCAGACCATCGAGGACGACGACATTTCGGCCGTTGTCGAGGCGTTGAAGGCCGATTTCCTGACCACCGGCCCCACCGTCGAGGCTTTCGAGACCGCCTTCGCTGAGACGGTGGGCGCCCGCCACGCCGTGGCCTGCGCCAACGGCACCGCGGCGCTCCACCTGGCCATGCTGGCCCTGGACGTAGAGCCGGGCGAGGTGGTCATCGCGCCCTCGATCACCTTCCTGGCCACCGCCAACTGCGCCCGCTACGTTGGCGCCGAGGTGGTGTTCGCCGACGTCGACCCGCTGAGCGGCCTGATGACGCCGGAGACCCTGTCCGAAGCCCTGACGCGGGTCGGCGGCCGCAAGCTGCGCGCCGTCCTGCCGGTGCATCTGCGCGGCGACACCGTGAACCTGCCGGAGCTTGCGGCCCTGGCCGGCGGGGCGGGCGCAGTGCTCGTGGAGGATGCGCCCCATGCGCTGGGCTCGACCATGAGCTTCGGCAACGTCGCCGAGCGGGCCGGCGACGCGCGCCACTCGGCCATGGCCACCTTCTCCTTCCACCCGGTCAAGACCATCGCCACCGGCGAGGGCGGCATGATCACCACCAACGACGCGGTTCTCGCCGAACGCCTGCGGGTGATGCGCAGCCACGGCATGACGCGGCCGGCCGGCGCCGATCCGTGGGTCTACGAAATGGCCGAACCGGGCTTCAACTACCGCCTGCCCGACATCCTCTGCGCGCTCGGCCTGTCGCAACTGAAGAAGCTCCCGAGGTTCGCCGCGAGGCGCCGCGCCCTGGCCAAGGCCTATGAGGCAGCCCTCGCGCCCCTGGCGCCGGTGGTGCGGATCGCCGAGCGCCCCGCCTGGAGCGACCCGGTCCTGCACCTGATGTGCGTGCTGATCGACTTCGAAGCCGCGGGGGTGACGCGCCGTGCGGTGGTGGACGCGTTGCGGGAGCGCGGGGTTGGGACCCAGGTCCACTACATCCCGGTCCACACCCAGCCCTATTACCGGGAACGGTATGGCGAGCTAGACCTGCCGGGGGCGCAGGATTGGTATGATCGGTGCCTGTCGCTTCCGCTCTATCCGGGTATGGCGGATAAGGATGTTGGGCGGGTGGCCGAGGCGTTGGGGGCGGTGTTGGGGGGTTGACCGCGCTCAGGCCCCCGAGATGAGGTCGGCCAAGTTTTCGGGCCAGATTTGCTCGCTGGTCAGACGGATTTCATCAAGAGACCACCAGCGATGCTCCGCCATCACCTCTCGCTCCAGCGAAGTCCAACCTTCGCGGCTGAGCGCGGCCTCGCCGGTCCTGACCAGGAAGAAGCGCTCGTCGGCCTTGATGGTTTGGCCCTCTGGCGAGCGAAACACCGCCTCGCGCCGCGCCACTTGCGGGCCAGGGTGCGAGATCGTCAGCCCTGTCTCCTCCGCAAGCTCCCGAATGGCCGCCTGTTCGAACGTCTCTCCCTCATCGACTCCCCCGCCCGGCGTGGCCCAAAACTGCGTCCCGGCCAGGGCGCCACGCTCGAACACGAACTTGAACAGCAAGACCCTCCCATCGGGGTCGATAACGAGAACACGGGCCGACGGTCTAAGGCGCATATCCAATCCGGTCCCCGCGGAGGTGCGCATCTCCCAGATGCCACCCAGCCTTAAACCTCATGGATGATGCGAGCCTTGGGGCTCCAAGGCAAACTGGCCGGCATGAGATTTGAGCCACAGCGCGCCCACTACTCCTTCTTCGTCATCCTCCGGTCAGCCGCGGGCTGATCCGGGGGACCCATGATCTCGGTGGTGAGACCAGGGAGCGCAGCGTCGCCGTTTGGGGTGATCCGCGCCGATCGAGATCATGGGTCCCCCGGATCGCCTCTTCGGGCGACCGGAGGATGACGAATGTGGGGGGTGGCTGGGCCGCCGCCTACGCCGCCAACGCCGCGTGCTTCAGCAGATCCCGGATGGCGTCCACCTGGTCGGGGGCGGTGGTCAGTTCGGCGCGGGTGTCGTCGGCGCGGGCGAGCTTCAACGCTTCGGCGCGGGCGCGGTCGGCGCAGGCGCCGAGCGGGGCGGTCTCGCCGCAGGCCATCTTCAACAACATGGTCAGCCGCTCCAGCGCCGGCTTCGACGCCCGCACCGTGGCGGCGATCAGCTTGGCTTCGGCCTCCACCACGCCGCCGACCTCACCGAGCTTGACCTGGATGGGCTTGAAGACCTCCTCCACCAGGCCGCAGCGGGCGACGCCGCGCTGCAGCTTGGCCAGTTCCGCCAGCCGCTGGGGCGCGAAGTGGCCCTGGCTCGCCTCGCGCTCGAAGCGCAGGCTGAAGATCAGCGAGGAGAGCCAGCGGCCCGCCTCGCGCTTGTTGCCGCCGCCGATGATGTTCTCGATCAGCCAGACCAGGGCCTCGGCTTCCTCCATCACCGTGGCGTCTTCGCCCAGGTAGGATTCCACGAACTCGCGGGCGACCAGCGTCTTGGACCGCGCCGTGAAGGCGGCCTGGACGTCGTCCAGCGGCAGCAGCTTGCCGGACGCCGCCGTCAGCGACATGGCGAGCCCCCGGGTGACGTCGATCTCGCCCTCCGGATCGGAGGGGCGCAGGCGGCGGCCGCCGCCCAGGTCGCGCAGGATGCGCTGGCCGATGGCGGCGCGAACGCCGGTGAAGTCCTCGGCCATCAGCCACTTGGCCAGGCGCTTGGCGCGGTCGGAGAGCTCCGGGGTGACCTTAGCGACCGACGGCTCGACCTTGACCAGCTGGTCGACGACGCTGGCGGCGGCCAGCCGGCTCATGGCCGCCAGGCGCGCGCCCAGGTCCAGTGACCCGCCGACGATGTTGTCGAGGCCCTTCTCGTGGCGGACGATCTCTTCCAGCGGCTCGGCGATCACCGACAGCGCCAGCGCACGGCCGGCGCCTTCGGGCGGGGCGTTGTCGGCCAGGTCGAGCAGCAGGGCGACCTTTTCGCTCCAGCCCTGGGCAGCGGCGAGGTAGCCCGCCACCGCGCAGCCGAGCCGATAGCCGCCCTCAGGGTCCTTGGACATGGCCCCGGCGACCTTGGCGAAGGTCTCCGGCGTGGCTTCGGGCAGGCCCTTCTTGCGGTCGCGCATCAGGCGCTCGATGGCGCGGTCGCTCAGCGATTTGAACGTCGCGATCATCTCGGCCAGCGTCGTGCCGCGCGAGTGCGCCTCCGGTGTGGCGACCTTCTGGATGGCCTGGGTGATCTCCACACCGCTGGCCTCCAGCTGCTCGACCAGGTCGGGGCGGTGCAGCAGTTCGAAGGGCGTCACCTCGTGACGTTCCAGCCAGGTCTCGAACAGCCGGCCGATCCGCTCGCGGGCGTGGCAGGTGTAGAGATCCTGCGGCGAAATGCAGAGGGGTTCCGTCGGCTCCGGCGCGCGGACCTTGCGCGGCTTCTCGGGCTGGCCCAGCGTCAGTATGGTGAGGGACTGGAACTCGCCGGTTTCCGGGTCCAGGGTCTCGCGCATCACCCGGGCCGCCGCCACGTGGCCGCGATCGACCAGTTCCTTGGCTTCATCGAGAGCGACGGCGCGGGTGTCTGTGGCGGTCTTCAAGGCCCAGGAGGAGTCCGGATAACGGCGGACAAAGACCTCGAAATGGACGTTCGCGACAGGCATTCAGCTCTCTCCAGTGAACCGGAGACTAGGCGCGAAGCTTTAAGGTCACGTTGACCCCGTTCCGGTGCGGCAGTCGGCCGCCCCATTGAGGCCACGGTGCGGGATAACTAGCTTCACGGACGTTCAAGGAGATATTCACAACACCATGGCCAAGATCACCCTGGTGGATGACGACGAAAATATCGTCACCTCCGTCAGCCTCGCGCTGGAGAGCCACGGCCACACCGTGAAGGCCTACTACGACGGCGCCGCGGGCCTCGCCGCCCTGGAGAATGAGCCGCCGGACCTGGCCATCCTCGATGTGAAGATGCCGCGCATGGACGGGATGGAGGTGCTGCGGCGCCTGCGCCGGACATCGGATATGCCGGTGATCATCCTGACGTCCAAGGACGAGGAGATCGACGAGATCCTCGGCTTCAATCTGGGCGCCGACGACTACATGCACAAGCCCTTCAGCCAGCGCCTGCTGATCGAGCGGGTGAAGGCGGTGCTGCGCCGGGCCGGCGTCGAGGGCGAGGAGCCTGCGCCGGCAGCGCCGGGCGCTGAGGGCAGCCGCGCGATCAAGCGCGGCAAGCTGACCCTGGATCCGGCCCGCCACGACTGCCTGTGGGAAGGCAAGCCGGTGAAGCTGACAGTGACGGAGTTCCTGCTGCTGCAGTCGCTGGCCCAGCGGCCCGGCTTCGTGAAGAGCCGCGACAACCTGATGGACGCGGCCTACGACGATCAGGTCTATGTCGATGACCGCACCATCGACAGCCACATCAAGCGCATGCGCAAGAAGTTCCGCGACGTTGACCCCGAGTTCGACGCAATCGAAACCCTCTATGGCGTCGGCTACCGCTACCGCGAAACCTAAACGGGGCGGCGGGGGCCGCGAGGAAGATCCGCGGGGGCCCAGGCCCTCGCGATTTCGTTGGCTGCCGGGCTCGCGGCTCGGCCGGCTGATCATCGCCCTCAATGTGCTGGGCCTGGCGATCCTGATCGCCGGCGCCCTGGTGCTCAACGAGCTGCGCCAGGGCCTGGTCAACGCCCGCATCGACAGCCTGACCACCCAGGGCGAGCTGATGGCGGCGATCATCGACCAGGCCGCCACGGTGGGCGAGCCGACGCCGGCCATGGACCCCAGCAACGCCAGCCTGGCGCTGCAGATGCTGGCCAACCCCAAGGCGCAGCGCGCGCGGCTGTTCGACGCCCAGGGACAGCCCATCGCCGACAGCGACGTGGTCGCCGACCGGGTCGAGCAACGCGCCCTGCCGCCCGCCAGGCCGCGCGGCGGCCAGGGCCTGTCGCTGCCGCGTCGCGTCCGGCCGCAGGGCGCCGTGGCCGAGGAGGCGCGCGCGGCCCTGCGCCGGGAGGTGGGCAAGGCGCTGCTGGGTCAGCACGTGGCCGGCCTGCGGCGCGACGAGGATGGCCGCCGGGTGGTCTCGGTCTCCATCCCGATCCAGAACGTGCAGCAGATCCTCGGCGTCCTGACGCTGGAGGCCAATGACGTCGACCAGATCATCGCCCGCGAGCGCGAGGCGCTGATCCCCTTCATCCTGATCGCCATGGCGGTGAGCCTCTCGTCGTCGCTGCTGTTGACGCGCTTGATCGCCCAGCCCGTGCGCCGGCTGGCGCGGGCGGCGGACCGGGTCCGGCTGGCCGGAGCGCGCGCCATCTCGCTGCCCGATCTGGCCAAACGCGACGACGAACTGGGCGATCTGACCCGCAGCCTGGAGGACATGACCCAGGCGCTTTCAGAGCGGATGGACGCCATCGAGAGCTTCGCCGCCGATGTGGCGCACGAGATCAAGAATCCGCTCACGTCTCTGCGCTCGGCGGTGGAGACCCTGGACCTGATCACCGAGCCGGCGGCCCGCGAGCGATTGCTGCGCATCCTGAAGAACGACGTCCAGCGGCTGGACCGGCTGGTCACCGACATCTCCAACGCCTCGCGCCTGGACGCCGAACTCTCGCGCGACAATCCCAAGCCCGTCGACCTGGAGAAGCTGATCGGCGACATCGTCGGCCTCTACCAGGCCACCGCCAAGCCGGGCGAGGTGAGCGTGCGGTTCGTCCGCCCCACCGGCCCCGAGTCCGTGATCGTCCTGGGCCGCGAGGGCTCGCTGGGGCAGGTGTTCCGCAACCTGATCGACAACGCCCGCTCCTTCAGCCCGCCGGGCGGCGTGGTAGAGGTGGCCGTGCAACATGGCGCGGGCCGGGTGCTGGCCACGGTCTCGGACTCGGGCCCCGGCATCCCGGAGGAGAACCTGGAGACCGTCTTCGAGCGCTTCTACACCTCGCGGCCCAAGGGCGCCGCGTTCGGCGGCAACTCGGGTCTCGGCCTCTCCATCGCCCGCCAGATCGTCGAGGCGCATGGCGGCGCCCTCAAGGCGCAGAACCGGGTGGTGGACGGCCAGGTGATCGGCGCCGTCTTCCTGCTCATCCTGCCGGAGGTGAAGACGTGATCGCCCACGCGGGGCTGATCGCCGCGCGGCGGGGCGGCTTCTGGCGCGGCGTGCTGATCGAGGGCCCGGCCGGAGCGGGCAAGAGCGATCTGGCCCTGCGGGCGCTCGATCAGGGCTTTTCGCTGGTCGCCGACGACCGGGTGAGCCTCTGGGTGTCGGAAGGCGCTCTGTTCGGCCGCGCCTCCGATGTGCTCAGCGGCCTCCTGGAGGTGCGTAGCCTGCAGGTGATCCGCGTTCCGGCCCTGCGGCTTGCGCAGGTGGCCCTGGTCGCCCGTTGCGGGACGCCGGAGCGCATCCCGGAGCCGCAATTCGCCGATATCCTGGGGGTCGCGGTCCCGCTGATCGCGATCGATCCGCGCGAGCCCTCGGCCCCTGCGAAACTCAGTCGCGCGCTGAGCCACTTTGACGGGGACCTGAAGAGGCGTATTTAGCACGGCTCGCGGACGGGATTTGACCGCGCGGGTGGGGATACCCTTGGAACAAGTTTGCATGTACGGGCTCGTGGCATGATCGGGCTCGTGATCGTGACGCACGGGCGTCTGGCGGAAGAGTTCGTCTTCGCCATGGAGCACGTGGTCGGACCGCAGGCCGCGGTCGAGGCCATCTGTATCGGGCCGGAAGACGACATGGAGCGTCGCCGCAAGGACATCCTGGCCGCCTGCGGCCGGGTGGACACCGGCTCGGGCGTCATCCTGCTGACCGACATGTTCGGCGGCACGCCCTCCAACCTGGCCATCTCTGTGATGGAGCAGACCAAGGCCGAGGTGATCGCCGGCCTGAACCTGCCGATGCTGATCAAGCTGGCCAGCGTGCGCTCCCGCCAGAGCCTGGAAGACGCCGTCGCCTGCGCCCAGGAGGCCGGCCGCAAGTACATCTCCGTCGCGTCCTACGTTCTCGCCGGCGAGAAGTGAGCGCGCGGTGAGCGAAGGGGCGACCCGCACCGTCGAGATCGTCAACAAGCGGGGCCTGCACGCCCGCGCGTCCGCCAAGTTCGTCAAGACCGCCGCGGGCTTCGACGCCGAGGTCCGGGTCTCCAAGGACGGCCAGACCGTCGATGCGCGCTCGATCATGGGCCTGATGATGCTGGCCGCCGGTCCCGGCTGCTGCATCGACATCGAAGCCGAGGGCAAGGACGCCGAGGCCGCCGTCACCGCCCTGGAACAGCTGGTCACCGCCAAGTTCGACGAGGACGAATAGGCCCTAGCGCCTCCCCCTGCGGGGGAGGAACTGGGTCTACGTCTTCAGCCGCCAGCCGGTGCGGAAGATCTGCCAGACGGCGGTCAGGCAGATCAGCATGAAGACCAGGGTCATGCCCAGGCTCGCGCCGACGCCCACGTCGGAGACCCCGTAGAAGCTCCAGCGGAAGCCGCTCACCAGATAGACCACCGGGTTGAACAGCGCGATCTTGGCCCAGAGGCCCGGCAGCATGGCGATCGAATAGAAGCTGCCCCCCAGATAGGTGAGCGGCATGATCACCATCAGGGGCACGATCTGCAGCTTCTCGAAGCCGTCGGCCCAGACGCCCAGGATGAAGCCGAACAGGCTGAAGGTCAGCGAGGTCAGCACCAGGAAGGCCACCGCCCAGAGCGGATGGGCGATGCTGTAGGGCACGAAGAGCCGCGCCGTGGCCATGATGATCACGCCCAGCATGATCGACTTCGACGCCGCCGCGCCGACGTATCCCATCAGCACCTCGAAGGCCGAAACCGGGGCCGACAGCATCTCGTAGATCGTGCCCGACCACTTGGGCATGTAGATGCCGAAGGAGCCGTTGGAGACGCTCTCGGTGAGGATCGACAGCATGATCAGGCCCGGCACGATGAAGGCCGCGTAGGTCACCCCGTCGATGGCCGCCATCCGCCGCCCGATCGCCGCCCCGAAGACGATGAAATAGAGCGAGGTGGTCAGCACGGGCGCCGCGATCGACTGCACCACCGTGCGAAAGGTCCGCGCCATCTCGAAGCGGTAGATCGCCTTCACGGCGTAGAGGTTCAGACCGATCATGACCGCGTGCTCACCAGGCTGACGAAGATCTCTTCCAGCGAACTTTGCTGGGTCTGCAGGTCCTTGAAGTCGACGCCGCGCTTGGAGAGTTCGCGCAGCAGCTCTGCGATGCCGGTGGTCTCCGCTTGAGCGTCGAAGGTGTAGACGAGGTCGGCGCCGTCGTTCTCCAGGGCCAGCTGATAGTTGGAGAGGCCCTCCGGCACGGCCCCGAGCGGCTCCTGCAGATGCAGCGTCAGCTGTTTCTTGCCGAGCTTGCGCATCAGCTCGCTCTTCTCCTCGACCAGGATCAGCTCGCCCCTGGAGATCACCCCGATGCGATCGGCCATCTCCTCGGCCTCTTCGATGTAGTGGGTGGTCAGGATGATGGTGACGCCGGTGTCGCGGAGCGCCCGGACCATCTCCCACATGTCGCGGCGCAGTTCGACGTCGACGCCGGCGGTCGGCTCGTCGAGGAACAGGATCTGCGGTTCGTGGCTGAGCGCCTTGGCGATCATCACCCGGCGCTTCATGCCGCCGGAGAGCGCCATGATCTTGGCGTCCTTCTTGTCCCAGAGGCTGAGGTCGCGCAGCACCTTCTCGACGTAGGCGTGGTTCTGGGACTTGCCAAACAGCCCGCGGCTGAAGTTGACCGTCGCCCAGACGGTCTCGAAGGCGTCGGTGGAGAGCTCCTGCGGCACCAGGCCGATCTGGCGGCGAGCGGCGCGGTAGTCGCGCACCACGTCGTGGCCATCGGCCAGGACGCGGCCCTGCGTCGGATTCACCAGCCCGCAGGTGATACCGATCAGCGTGGTCTTGCCGGCGCCATTGGGGCCCAGCAGGGCGAAGATCTCGCCCTTGTCGATGGTCAGGCTGACGTTCTTCAGCGCCTGGAAGCCGCCGGCGTAGGTCTTCGACAGGTCTTCGACGGAAATGATCGGTTGCGGCATTCGTCCCCCGGACCCCGCAGATAGGGCCCGAAGGACGCTTCGGCTAGGCCGGCGCCGACATCAGATCGTGGTTACGGCGGTCAGGAGCTCATTCGCCCAGTCCGTCGGCCCGCCGCGAGGCGCGGCGATCACCGGGATGCAGCCCGCATGGGCCGCGACCAGGGCCACGGTCCCGGCGAAGTCCGGGGCGTCCGGATCGGCGTCCTGGCTCACCACCACCGCGGCCACGGCCTGCCAGCGGGTCCGCAGGACCTCGATGGCGGTCAGGGTGTGGCTGATCGCGCCCAGATAGCCGCCGCCGACCAGCACGACCGGCAGGTCGAGCCGCAGCATGAGGTCGAGGCCGGTGGCGTCATCGGTCAGGGGCGACATCAGCCCGCCGACGCCCTCCAGCACGAAGAGGTCGGCCCGAGTCGCCGCCAGCCGGGCGGCGCAAAGCTCAGCCACGGCGGACAGCGGCAGGTCGCGGCTCTCCAGGCGCGCGGCCATGGGCGGCGCCAGCGGGGCGGCGAAACGCCAGGGCGTGATGCGGTCCAGCGCTTCGAGGGTCGGTTGGAGGCCCAGGGCGCCCAGCAGCCGGCCGGGATCGCTGGCGGACCAGTCGGCGGCGTCGAAGCCGCTGGCGATGGGCTTCAGGGCCTCGACGCTTAAGGCCCCGGCGCGCGCGGCCCGGATCAGGGCGCAGGCGACGTGGGTCTTGCCCACATCGGTGTGGCCGCCGGCGATGAACAGGGCGGTGGTCATGGTTGGGTCCAGGGACGGATGGCCTCGGCGAGGCGGTCGATGGCCTCGTCCGGATGCCCGGCGGTGAAGGCCACGCGCAGGCGCGCCGTGCCGGCCGGCACGGTGGGCGGCCGGATCGGGGCGACGAGGAAGCCCTGCGCCTCCAGGTCGGCGGCGGCGGCGAGGGCCCGCTCCGCCGCGCCCAGTACGATGGGGACGATGGCGCTCTCCGCCTTCGGGCGGCCCAGCGCGTCCGTGAACCAGCGGGCCTTGGCGAGCACGGCGGCTACGCGCTCCGGCTCGGCGGCGATCACGTCCAGGGCGGCGATGGCGCCGGCGACGGAGGCCGGCGGCAGGCCGGTGGTGTAGACGATGGTCCGCGCGCGCATCTTGATCAGGGCGATGGCCGCGGCGCTGGCGCAGACATAGGCCCCATAGCCGCCGATGGCCTTGGAGAGCGTCCCCATGTGCAGGTCGATCCGGGCGTCCGGGAACAGCTTCGCCGTGCCCGCGCCGCCGCCCAGGACGCCCAGGCCATGGGCGTCGTCCACCAGCAGCCAGGCGTCATGCGCCCGGGCGGCCCGGCTGATGGCGTCCAGCGGCGCGACATCGCCGTCCATGGAGAACACCCCGTCGGTCGCCACCAGGGCGCGCTGGGCCCGGGGCCGTGCGGCGGCCAGGCGCTCGGCAAGGTCGCCCGCGTCGTTGTGGCGGAAGGCGATCACCTCGGCGCCGGAGATCCGCGCCCCGGCCCAGATGCAGGCGTGGGCCAGTTCGTCTACCAGCACCAGGTCGCCCGCTCCGACGAAGGTCGGGATAGTCCCCAGGTTGGCGAGATAGCCGGAGCCGAACACGCAAGCCGCCTCGGCGCCCTTCAGCGCGGCCAGCCGCTGTTCCAGTTCGCCGAACAGCGGATGGTCGCCGGTGACCGCCCGCGACGCGCCGGCCCCGACGCCGAAGGCCTCCACCGCGTCCCGCGCCGCGGCCTTGACCGCGGGATGGTGCGACAGGCCCAGGTAGTCGTTACAGGAGAACGACATCAGCGGCCGGCCCTGGCGCTCGACCCACACGCCGTCCAGCCGCCGCGTCGGTATCAGCGTCCGGTCGAGGCTCTGCGCCTTCAGCTGGTCGATTTTCGCTTGCGCGTAGCCGGTAAGGGTGTCGTTCACGGCGGCCCCTATGCCCCACCGCGGCAGGTTGAGGAAGCGATGGACGACAACGCCGGTTCTGCGACCCTTTCAATGGCGCTCGCGCCCGCCTGGCTGGAGGAGGGCGCGCCCCACGTCTGGCGGCCCTATTGCCAGATGAAGACCGCCGCCCCGCCGCTGGCGGTGGCCCGGACCGAGGGCGCGCGGCTGATCCTGGAGGACGGACGCGAGCTGGTGGACGGCGTCGCCTCGTGGTGGACCGCCTGCCACGGCTACAACCATCCGCACATCCGCGCCGCCGTGCACGCCCAGCTGGAGGCCGCGCCGCACGTGATGTTCGGGGGCCTGGCGCACGCGCCGGCCTATCGGCTGGCGACGCGGCTGGCGAAGGCGCTGCCCGGCGACCTGGACCACGTCTTCTTCGCCGAGTCCGGCTCGGTCTCGGTGGAGATCGCGATGAAGATGGCGATCCAGTACTGGATCAACCGCGGCGTCGCCGGCCGCACCCGGTTCCTGGCGTTCCGCGGCGGCTATCACGGCGACACGCTCGCCACCATGACGGTCTGCGATCCGGACGAGGGCATGCACAGCCTGTTCGCCGGCGTGATGCCCGCCCAGGTGATCGCCGACCTGCCGAAGGACGAGGCCTCCGAAGCCGCCCTCGACCGGCTGCTGGGCGAACGGGGCCGCGAGATCGCCGCCATCCTGGTCGAGCCGCGCGTCCAGGGCGCGGGCGGCATGCTGTTCCACGACGACGAGACCCTGCGGCGGCTGCGGCGGCTGGCCGACGCCCACGGCGTGCTGCTGGTGTTCGACGAGATCTTCGTGGGCTTTGGACGCACCGGCGACCTCTTCGCCTGCGAGGGCGCGGGCGTGGTCCCGGATATCGTCACCCTCTCCAAATCGCTGACCGGCGGAACCCTGCCGCTCTCCGCCGCGATCGCCACGCGCAAGGTGTTCGACGCCTTCTGGTCCGATGACCCCGGGGCGGCGCTGATGCACGGGCCGACCTACATGGGCAATCCCCTGGCCTGCGCGGCGGCCAACGCCTCGCTGGACCTGTTCGAGACGGGGGCCTGGCGCGGGGACATCGCACGGATCGCCCAGGCGCTGGAGACGGGCCTCAGGCCCTGCCGCGCCGCGTCGGGCGTCGTCGACGTGCGCGTGCTGGGCGCCATCGGCGTCGTGGAGTTCGAGCGCGCCGTGCCTGTGCAAGCATGGTGTCAACGCTTCGCCGAGGCCGGCGCCTGGATCCGGCCTATGGGCAAGGTGGTCTACCTGACCCCGGCGTTCGTCACTTCGGACGCCGAGCTGGCGCTGCTCACCGGCGCGGTGCGCTCGGTGGTGTGGGGCTAGGCCGGATCAGGCGTCGACCGCGGGCCGCACGGTCATCGGCCCCATCTTCAGCTCGGCCAGGAAGGCTGCGTCCTGGTCCTGGTCGGGGTTGTCGGTGGTCAGCAGGCGTGCGCCGACGAAGACCGAATTGGCGCCGGCCAGGAAGCAGAGGCTCTGCAATTCGCGGCTCATGTGCTCGCGGCCGGCGGCGATACGCACCACCGACTTCGGGCAGACCAGGCGCGCCACGGCGATCATCCGGACGAACTCCAGCCCGTCCACCGGCTCGGACCCGCCCAAAGGCGTTCCGGGAATAGGCATCAGGTCGTTGATCGGCAGGCTCTGCGGATGTTCGGGCAGGATCGCCAACTGGTGGAGAAGCCCAGCGCGGTCGGACCGGGTCTCGCCCATGCCGACGATGCCGCCGCAGCAGGTGGCCATGCCGGACTCGCGCACCGCGGCCAGGGTGTCCAGCCGCTCCTGGTAGGTCCGGGTGGTGACGACCTTGTCGTAGTAGTCCGGCCCGGTGTCGAGGTTGTGGTTGTAGTAGTCGAGGCCGGCGGCCTTCAGCGCCTTGGCCTGGTCGACGGTCATCATGCCGAGCGTGGCGCAGGTCTCGAGGCCCAGCGCCTTCACCCCGGCGATCATGGCGGTGAGCTTCGGCAGGTCACGGTCCTTCACATCGCGCCAGGCGGCGCCCATGCAGAACCGCTGCGCGCCGCCGGCCCGGGCCTCGGCGGCCTGGGCGATGACGGCGTCGGGCTCCATCAGCTTGGACGCGGTGGTCGCCGTCTTGAAATGCTGCGACTGGCTGCAGTAGCCGCAGTTCTCTGGACAGCCGCCGGTCTTGACGGACAGCAGCTGAGAGAGCTGGAGTTCCGCCGGGTCGAACCACTGCCGGTGGACCTCGGCCGCGCGGAAGACGAGTTCTGTGAACGGGACCTCGAACAGCGCCTCGACCTCGGCGACCGTCCAGTCATGGCGCGGTTGCGCTGGATCAAGGAGGGGCCCGGTGGTGTTGGATATGAGTGCGTTCACGGCGGGCTCCTGGTGATGGCGGGCCGCCGACATAGCTTGACGTTGGGACAGGCGGCAACAGGTGACGGTGATGACCAGCGACGGGGCTGAGGAGCCGGATCGCGAGATCGAGCTGAAGTTCGCCTGTGCGGCGGACGACCTGGCCGCCGTGCTGGCCGCCGCGCCGGCGGGCGACGACGAGACCCGCGAGCTGATCAGCGTCTATTTCGACACCGCCGACCTGTTGCTGCAGAAGGCCGGCGCTTCGCTGCGGGTGCGCGAGGACCAGGGCCGGCGCGTCCAGACCCTGAAGCGCGGCCGCGGCTGGGTGCGCGAGGAACATGAGTCGCCGATCGACGGCCTGGCCCCCGACCCGGCGCTGGAGCCCCTGCCTTCGCTGCTGCCGCAGGGCGCGCACCTGCGCCCGGCCTTCAACGTCCGCGTCAGCCGCCGGCAGCGGACGCTGCGCTATCGCGGCGCTCTGATCGAGATCGCGCTGGACCAAGGCGAGGTTTCCGGCGGCGAGCAGAAGAGCCCGATCTGCGAAGTCGAGCTGGAGCTGAAATCCGGCGATCCGGCGGCCCTGTTCGCCCTGGCCCGCGAACTGTCGGCCGCCGCCCCCCTCTACCTGGCCTTCGACAGCAAGGCCGCCCGCGGTCAGGCCCTGGTGGCGGGCGAGGCGCCGGCGACCCGCAAGGGCCGGCCGGTGGAGCTTTCCGGCGTGGTGTCGGCCGCGGCGGCCTTCCAGGCGACGGCCCGCGCCGGCCTGGCCCAGATCGCGGCCAACGCTGCGGTGCTGCGCGAGGCGCCGGGCCCCGAGGCGGTGCATCAGCTGCGCATCGGCGTGCGCCGGTTGCGCAGCGCGCTCTCCACCTTCAAGTCGATCCTCGACGGCGAGGGCCTGGAGACCCTGAAGACCGACCTGAAATGGCTGTCGCGTGGCTGCGAGCGGGCGCGCAGCCTCGATGTCTTCGCCGATGAGATCCTGGCGGTCGCGGAGGCCGCGGATGTCCAGCCGGCGGGCCTCGCCGCCCTGCGCGGCGCCGTCGATCTGGCCCGCCGCGCGGCCTGGGCGCAGGCCGGTGACGCCGCGGCCTGCGAGCGGTTCCGCGCCCTGATGATCGACGCCGCGGCCTGGGTCGAGACCGGTGAGTGGCGCGGCCAGCATGAGGCGCAGGCGCCGATCCGGCCCTTCGCCCGCCATGCGCTGAAGCGCCACCAGAAAAAGCTGGAGAAACTCGGGCGCGCGGCGCGCGGCGGCGACGATGTGGCCCGCCACCACCTGCGCATCGAGGCCAAGAAGCTGCGCTACGCCGCCGAGGCGCTGACCGACCTGTTCGGCGAGAAGCGCGCGAGCCGTTACCTGCGCCACGTGAAGGACCTGCAGGAGGCTCTGGGCGCGCTGAACGACCTGGTGACCGCCGAGCCGCTGATCGCAGCGCTGTCCCTGCCCTCCGACGCCGCCTTCGCGGCCGGCGAACTGGTCGGCCTGAAGGCGGCCCGCAAGCCCCAGCTGGTCATCCAGGCCGAGAAGGCCCTGGACCGGCTGGAGGCCGCCGAGCCGTTCTGGGCTTAAATCGCCTGCGAGCCAGCCGGGAATCCACCTGCTTCGTGGCTGTTTGAAGCGCGATGATCGTCGAGGCCGGGTCGTCGCGCCGCCGCGTTCAGGTTTGTCGCTGCCAGCCGCCGCCCAGCGCCTTGAAGACCGCGATCTGGTCCTGCACCAGAGCGGCGTCGGATTGCGCCACCGCGGCGTTGGCCCCGATCAGGGTTTGTTCGGCGACCAGCACATCCAGGGGGCTGACGGCGCCGGCCTCCAGGTCGCCGCGCACCAGGCGGAAGGCTTCCTGGGCCCGGGCCTGGACCTCGCCCAGCGCCTGCCTGCGGTCCAGTTCGGCGCTGTAGATCGCCAGGGTCTGCTCGGCCTCCTTTAGCGCCCGCAGCACCACGGAATCGAAGCCGTCGAGGGCTGCCGAGGCGCCGGCCTGCGCCTGGCGCACACGGGCCCGCGGCCCGGCCTGGTTGGGGAAGGTCCAGCTGATCGACGGGCCCACGCCCCAGATCAGGCCGGCGTTGCGGGTGAGGTCGGCGAGCGTGACCGCCGCACCGCCGTAGAAGCCGCGCAGCGCGACGCGCGGATAGAGGTCGGCGGTGACCACGCCCACTCGCGCCGTGGCCGCCGCCAGCCGCCGCTCGGCCTCGCGGACGTCCGGACGGCGGCGCAGCAGGTCCGCGCCGTCGCCCACTGGGATCAAGGCGGTGAGCCTGGGCGGAGTTTCGCAAGCCAGCGCCTCCTCCGGCGCGTTGGCCGGCGTGCGGCCCAGCACCGCGGCGAGCTGGAACAGCGCCGCACGGCGCTGGCCCTCCAGCGGCGGAATGGCGGCGCGCGCCTGGGCCGCCAGGCCTTCGGAGCGGGCCACGTCGAACTGGGTCCCGGAACCTGCCTCGCGGCGTTGGTGGGTGATCTGCGCCTCGCGGGTGGTGAGATCGAAAGCGCGGCGGGCCACGGCGAGCTGGGCGCCCAGGGCGCAGACCTCGCCATAGGCGCGCGCCGTCTCGGCGGCCACGGTGGTCTTCACCAGATCGCGCGCGGCGGCGGTCGCCTGGGCGTCGGCGCGCGACGCCTCCACGGCGCGGCGGACCCGGCCGAACAGATCGATTTCGTAGGAGACCTGGAAGGTGTCCTCATAGAGCCAGGTGCTCTCGGGCTTGTGTCCGCCGATCTCCAGAATCTCGTCGGTGGCCGGGTCGCGGCCGTAAACGCTCTCGGAATTCAGGGTCGTGCCGGGGTAGCGGCCGGCTTTGGCGGCCTGGAGCACGGCGCGGGCTCCGGACAGATTGTCCTCGGCGGCCTTCAGGTCGGTGTTGGCGGCGAAGGCCTCGGCGACATAGGCGTCCAGGTGAGGGTCGGCATAGAGGCGCCACCACGCATCCGGCGGGGCCGCAGGATCGGCGGCGGCGGGCGCGGCGGTCGCCAGCGGCGCGGCGGCGCCAGCCGGCGGCGCGGGGACGGCGTACTTCGGCCCCACGACGCATCCGGTGAGCGCCGTCATCGCCAGCGCCGTCGCCGCCAGGGCGCGCGAAAGGCGACGCCGGGCGTTCATAGGACGGCCCTCCTTTGGGAGGCGAAGAGCGGCAGATGCGACGCCGGCCCGATCGGCGCGGGCTTGTGGGCCACCACCAACATCAGGGCGATGGCGGTCAAGGCGCCGACCGCCACGAAGCTGTCGATCACGCCCTGGGTGGCCGCGGCGCTGCGGATGATCCCGGCCAGCGCGGCCGCGGCCTTACCGGCGGCGGCGGCAGGGTCGCTGGTGCGCCGGAACACCGCCGCATAGGCGCCCAGCCGATCCATGACCGCGCCATCGCCAATCCGAACGTGCTGGCCGATGAGGTTGGAGGCCGTCTGGGTCCGGACGCGGGTCAGGGTGACCACGAAGGCCTGGCCGAGCTGGCCGCCCATCAGCCGGGCGGTCTGGACGGCGCCGCCAAAGGTGAGCGCGTCCTCCGGCCGCAGGTGCAGCACCGCGAAGAACAGGATGCCGGAGAGCGCGAAGCTCTGGCCGACCGCCTGCAGGAGCTGGCTCGGCAGGAACTGCTCCGATCCCCAGAGCGGCGTCAGGTTTCGGGCCACCAGGAGGCAGGCGACGCTCACGAAAATGAAGCCGATCGATGCGACCAGCCGGGGGTCGGTGCGGCGCAGGAAAAGCGCCGCGAGCGGGCAGAACACCAGTTGCGGCGCGGCGATCCAGACCAGGGTCTCACCCACCTCCAGCGCGCGGTAGCCGCGGACCGCCTGCAGGTACTGCGGGATCAGATAGGCCGTCGACAGGATGGTCAGCCGCAGGAAGGCGATCAGTATCAACAGCCGCGGCAGGGGCGCAGCGAACAGGACCTTGAGGTCGACCGCCGGATGGTGCGCGCGGCTTTCATGCAGCAGGAAGCCCGCCACGAGGACTCCGCCGGCCGCCAGCAGGGCGACGACCTCGCCGGAATGCAGCCAGTCCAGACGGTTGCCCTGGTCGAGTCCGGCATAGATCAGGGCCAGCCCGATGCCGCCCGCCGCCAGGCCGTAGAGGTCGGGGCGCGGCGCGTTTGGCGCAGGCGGCGTCCGCGCGATGCCGAAGTGCAGGCAGGCTGCCATGCCCAGCGCCAGCGGCACGTTCTGCCAGAAGATCCACCGCCAGCTCATGTGGTCCACGTACCAGCCTTCCAGCGACGCGGAGATATTGAGGGAGAGCTCCAGATTGAGCGCATAAATCGCCACGCCGTAGGCCCAGTACTTCGGCGGCAGGGCGCGCAGGATGAAGCCAAGGGTCAGGGGCACGAAGAAGCCCGAGGCCAAGCCGCCGATGAACTGCAGGCCCAGGAACATCGGCAGGTTCGCCGAAAAGGGAATGATCGCTGAGATCACCGCGAAGGCCAGGGCGGCCTCAAGCAGCGCACGGCGGGGGCCATAGACGCCGCCGATCCAGATCGCCACGGGGGCGATCAGCATCTGGGCCACGGTCTGGGCGGTGGTGATCCACGCCCCGTCGTCAAAGCCGGCATGAAGGGCTCCGCGGATGTCGGCCAGACCAAACGTCGAGAGCCGCCCGTTAAGGGTCGAGATGAAGGTGCCCAGCAGGACGGCGGCCAGCCCCAGCCAGGGGATCGGCGGGTCCGGCGCGGCTGTGGGCGGCGGCGGATCGAGGGGCAGGGCGTCGCTCACCGGACACTATCCTCGGCGTCGATGCGGGCGACCACCGACAGGCCCGGCCGCAGCCGGTCGCCCAGGCCTGCCGTGTCGTCGAGGGCGATCTTCACCGCGACGCGCTGCACGACCTTGGTGAAGTTGCCCGTCGCGTTGTCCGGCGGCAGCAGGGCGAATTGCGAGCCCGACGCGGGCGCGAAGGCCAGCACGTGGCCACGCAGGACGTGGCCGGGGAAGGTGTCGACCCGAACCTCGGCCTTTTGGCCCACCGCCATGTGGGTTAGCTGGGTCTCGCGGTAGTTGGCGATCACCCAGACGTGTGGCAGGGGCGTGAGGGTGTCGACCTGGCCGCCGACGCCCACGAACTGGCCGGGCCGCACCTGGCGCTGGCCGAGCACTCCGTCCACGGGGGCTGTGATGCGGGTGTAGCCGAGGTTGAGGCGGGCCTGCTGCAGGTTCGCCGTCTGGGCCGCGACGGCGGCCTCGGCCTGCTCGCGCTGGGCGGCGAGCACGGCGCGCTGCTTGCGCGCGGCGTCAGCCTGGGCGCGGGTCTGGGCGAGTTGGGCGGAGAGCTGCTGGCCGGTGGTGTCCAGCCGCTCGCCGGTCTCCGCCGAGGAAGAACCGCCCGCCACCAGCCGGCGCTGGCGAGCTACGTCACGCCCGTTCTGGGTCAGGTTCGCCGCCACGCTCGCCACCTGGGCGTTGGCCGCCGCGACATTGGCCCCTTGCAGGGATTCTTGAGCGGTCAGCGCCGCGACCTGGGCTTTGGCCGAGGCCACGCCCGCCTCAGCCTGGGCGAGCGCGGTGCGGTAGTCGTCGTCGGTGATCTCGGCGAGCAACTGCCCTGCCCGCACCCGCTCGAAGTCGGAGACTGGTACGGCGCGCACATAGCCGGTCACCTTGGCGGCGATCGGCGTGATATCGGCCTGCAGGTAGGCGTCGTCGGTGCTCTGCCAGCCGGCGCGGCCCTGCCAGCCGTTCCATCGGGTGGTGACGATGATCAGTATGAGCAGGGCCACGATGAAGACGAGGGCGCGCCAGGCGGCCTCCAACAGGAAGCTCCGGTCGATCTTGAGCCGCTTCATGGAGACCCTCCAAGCCTGCTCGCCATAGGCTTCCGGGATGACGTATTACGGCGAGCGCAGCAAGACTGTAGGAGCCCTGGCGCCGTTCCATCGAGCCCGGCGCCTCCCACGCACTGCCGTCTCGCACGGCGCGGTCAGTCGCGCCCTCAGCCCAGGCTAGGCCGCTCTGGCACATAAAGAAATCCTTATATGATTTCTTGCACCCTGCGGGGCGCGCGGCTATAGAGCCGCCAAAGCCGCGCCCGGCGTCATCGCGGGCGCCACACTCCCGAAGGACCGGACATGACCGACTACGTCGTCAAGGACATCGCGCTCGCTTACTGGGGCCGCAAGGAACTGGACATCGCCGAGACCGAGATGCCCGGCCTGATGGCCGTGCGCGCCGAGTTCGGCAAGGACCAGCCGCTGAAGGGCGCCCGCATCGCCGGCTCCCTGCACATGACCATCCAGACCGGCGTGCTGATCGAGACCCTGCAGGCCCTGGGCGCCGACGTGCGCTGGGCCTCGTGCAACATCTTCTCGACCCAGGACCACGCCGCCGCCGCCATCGCGGTGAAGGGCACCCCGGTCTTCGCAATCAAGGGCGAGAACCTCGTCGAGTACTGGGAATACGCCCACAAGATCTTCGAGTGGTCCGACGGCGGCTATCCGAACCTGATCCTCGACGACGGCGGCGACGCCACCCTGCTCTGCGTGCTGGGCCCCAAGGCCGAGACGGACCCGAGCGTCCTCAACAATCCGCAGAACGAGGAGGAAGAAGCCCTCTACGCGGTGATGAAGCGCTACCTGAAGGAGAAGCCCGGCTTCTATTCCGCGATCCGTGACGCCATCAAGGGCGTGTCGGAAGAGACCACCACGGGCGTGCACCGCCTCTATCAGATGGCCGAGCGCGGCGAGTTGCCGTTCCCGGCGATCAACGTCAACGACAGCGTGACCAAGTCGAAGTTCGACAACCTCTACGGCTGTCGCGAAAGCCTGGTGGACGCCATCCGCCGCGGCACCGACGTGATGCTGGCCGGCAAGGTGGCCGTGGTCCTGGGCTACGGCGACGTGGGCAAGGGCTCGGCGGCTTCGCTGCGCAACGGCGGCGCGCGCGTGATCGTCACCGAAGTCGATCCGATCTGCGCCCTGCAGGCGGCCATGGAGGGCTACGAGGTCCAGACCATGGAAGACGTCGCCGACAAGGCCGACATCTTCGTCACCGCCACCGGCAACAAGGACGTGCTGACCGTCGACCACATGCGGGCGATGAAGAACAACGCCATCGTCTGCAACATCGGCCACTTCGACTCGGAGATTCAGATCGCCGGCCTGCGCAACTTCAAGTGGGACGAGATCAAGCCGCAGGTCCACCATGTGGAATTCCCGGACGGCAAGAAGATCATCGTCCTGTCGGAAGGCCGCCTGGTGAACCTGGGCAACGCCACCGGCCACCCGAGCTTCGTGATGAGCGCCAGCTTCACCAACCAGACCCTGGCCCAGATCGAACTCTGGACCCAGGGCGCGAAGTACCAGACGAAGGTCTACACCCTGCCCAAGCACCTCGACGAGAAGGTCGCCATGCTGCACCTGGGCAAGTTGGGCGCGAAGCTGACGAAGCTGTCGAAGGATCAGGCCGACTACATCGGCGTGCCCACCGAAGGCCCGTTCAAGCCGGACCACTACCGCTACTAGGACAGGCGCCGGCGGGGCGGCGGATCAGATGGCGAAGCTTTCGTACTGGTTGTATCAAGCTTCACCATCGCCGAGGGCTGCATCCAACTGCGGGTTGCGATAGACACCCATGGTGCCGCTGGCTCTGATTCTTTCCTCGTTCGTGGCGGCCAGCCGGATCGGCGGCTCGGCGCAGCAGTATGTCCTGGCGGCCCACCGCATCGATCCGGTGCTGGTGCCGACCGTGATGCTGGGCCGCAATCCGGCGCGCGGGTCGGGCGGCCAGGCGACCCCTCCGGAGCTGTTCGCCCGGATGCTGGCCGACGTCGAGGCCGATGCCCTGTTCGGGTTGGTCGACCTGGTGATCACCGGCCACTTCTCATTGCCCGAGCAGGTGGAGATCGCCGCCGACGCCCTGGCGCGTATCCAGGCGGCTTCGTCGCGCGCGCCGGTGGTGGTGGTCGATCCTATCCTCGGCGACGCGCCGAAAGGACTCTACGTGAAGCCCGAGGTCGCCCAGGCCGTGGCCGAGCGGCTGATCCCGCTCGCCGACTGGATCACGCCGAACCTGTGGGAGCTGGCGCATCTGACCGGCGTGGAGCCCACGGACGCCGCCGCCGTGGCCGCCGCCGCACGGCGGCTGGGCAAGCCCGCCCTGGTGACCTCAAGCCCCGCCGGACCCGACGAGATCGGCCTGCTGCTGGTGGAGGCCGAGACCGCCACGCTCTTCGCCCACCCGCGCCTGGCCGGCGCGCCCCACGGAACCGGCGATCTGGTGACCGCCAGCTTCGGGGCCGGGCTGGTGGAGGGGCTCTCGCCCTACGCCGCCGCCGAACGCGCCGCGCGCGCGGCCAGCGAGACCGTCATCGCCGCCCAGGATTGGGCCTCGCCGGAGCTGCCGATCATCGCGCTCGGCGAGCGGCTGGTGCGCCCGACCGCGCCGTTGCGTATAGAGCGGGTCTGAACCGCTTTCCGGAGCTCTGATGGTCGAAATCGCCGGCTTCGCGCCCGCCCGCTTCGCCGTGGTCAAAGACGCCTTCGCCGCCAGCTTCGAGACCGGCGAGGAGCTGGGCGCCCGCTTCACCCTGGTGGAGGCCGGCGACACGGTGCTCGACATCTGGGCGGGCTTCGCCGACCGCGGCCGCACCCGGGCCTTCGACGAGGAGACGCTGACGCCGATCTTCTCGACCACCAAGGCCCTCGCGGCCCTGCTGATCGCCCGCCTGGTGGACGCCGGAAAGCTCGACTACGCCCAGACCGTCGCCTCCGTGTGGCCGGAGTTCGGCCAGGCCGGGAAGGCCGCGATCACCGTCGAGCAGGTGATGTCGCACCAGGAGGGCCTGTCCGGCTTCCCCGACCAGATGGACCCGGCCCTGTGGTTCGACTGGGACGCGATCTGCGCCAAGCTGGCCGCCATGGCCCCGCTGTGGCCGCCCGGCACGGCCAGCGGTTATCACCCGATCACCTTCGGCTACCTGGCGGGCGAGATCTTCCGGCGCGTGGATGGCCGGACCATGGACGTCGCCCTGCGCCAGGACCTGGCCGAGCCCTTCGGCCTGGACCTGTGGATCGGCATCCCCGACAGCGAGTTCGGCCGGGTGGCCGAGCTGCAGCGCCCCAACGCCCTGCCGGACTTCGGTCACCAGAACGAGGCCACCAAGGCCGCCTTCCTGACGCCCTGGGCGCAACCGGGCGGCCAGGGCCCGGACGCGCTGCGGCGGCTGGCGCTGCCGTCAGCGACCGGCCAGGCGACGGCGCTCGCGCTGGCCCGGCTGATGGGCGCTCTCGCCAACGATGGCTGGCTGGACGGTGAGACCATCCTGTCGCCGGCGCTGATCGCCGAGGCGGCGCGCCAGCGCATTCGCGGCCAGGACCTGGTGCTGCCCTTCGAGATGAGCTGGGGCGCGGGCTTCATGCGCAACGAGGCCGTGCATCCGTGGGGACCCGGCGACCAGACCTTCGGCCACTCCGGCTGGGGCGGCTCCTGCGCTTTCGCCGACCCTGAGCGGAAGCTCGCCGGGGCTTACGTCATGAACAAGCAGTCGACCGACCTGCTGGGCGACCGGCGGCCGCGCCGCCTGATCGAGGCGACCTATGCGGCGCTCTAGTCTCCGGGACCCGTCACCGCCCGGTAGCGGTGCACCGGCGGCGGCATCGGCGAGGCTGCGCCCTTGACGCTCTTCCAGATAATCTCGTTCAGCCGGTGCATCGGCGCCTCGTCGGCGTCGGCGAAGTTCATCTTGGCGCTCTCCCGCGCGCCATAAGCGGTCGGCGGGTTCATCTCGTTGACATTGTACTGCGCCGGCAGGCCTTTGAAGGGCGTCAGGTCCGGCGTGGTCCCAAAGGCCGCATAGAGGGGCGTCGCCGCGGCGTCGTACTGGCTAAGCGGCGGCATCCCCAGCAGCAGCTCGATCGAGCGCACCATCGAACTCGTTGTGTAGAGGGTCGAGTCGATGGTCCCGCGCTTGATGTAGGGGCTGATCACCAGGCAGGCGGTGCGCCGGGCGTCCACGTGATCCGGGCCGTCCTGCGCGTCGTCCTCCATGATGAACACGGCCATCTGCGGCCAATAGCGGCTGTGGGTCAGCCGCTCCAGCATCTGGCCCAGCGCGACGTCCTGATTTGCGACCATCGCCCGCGGGCTGAACGACTTCGGGTCGGTGCCGTGGGTGTGGTTCTCCTGCATGGACATGACGATGTAGTTCGGCAGGCGCTTCTCCGGGTCCTTGGAGTCGAAGTTCTTCTCGTATTCGCTGAACTCTTCGAGGAAGACCTTGGCGTTCTCGGTGTCGCGCACCCGGTTCTGCAGGTAATTGGGCGAGACGTGGCCGATCAGGCCATTGGCGCCCGGGATGCTGCTCATCGGCTCGCCCGTGGAGGCGCGACCCGCATATTCGCCATAGCTGCGGTAGGTCAGGCCCTTACGTTTCGCCGAGTCCCACAGATAGCCGCTGGAGGGCATGTAGGCCATGGAGCGGTTCTGCGCCTGGCTGTGGCCGCCGTAGTTGGCGGGCCAGGACTTCTCGTTCTGGTCGGTGGCGTAGGCGGCGTTGGCCCAGGAGTGGCCGTCCTGGCTCACGTCGCCGTCAGCGTAGCAGTTGTCGAAGGCGGCGAACTGCTCGGCCATGGCGTGCTGGTTGGGCGTGATCTGGCGGCCGAAGATCGCCAGCCGCGGGTCGCCGTTGGTGTGGGCCAAGTCGCCGTAGACCTGATCGTAGGTGCGGTTTTCCTTGATGATGTAGACGATGTGCTTGATCGGCGAGCCCTCGCCGACCTTGCTCGGCATGATCGTCGGGCCGGCCGGCGGGCGGGCCTCGGCCAGCAGGGCGTCGTTGTAGGGCGTGTTGGCGAAGACCTTCTTCGTCCAGCCGGCCAGCTGCCCCTTCAGGCTTGCCAGCGGCAGCCGTTCGACGCTGCTGCGCTGCAGGGTCTTGATCGTCTCGTCGCCGTTGAATTTGGAGGCCAGCGGACTGGTGGGGCCCTTGAGGTCCGGGTGGCCGGACTCGCCCTTGGTCGAGCCGATGTAGAGCGCCTGGCCGGCCTCGCCCAGCACCAGCGCCGAGGGATACCAGCCGGCCGGGATGAAGCCCACGACCTGGCTGGTCTCGCGCTTGTGGACGTCGACGACGGCCACGTCGTTATTGTCGGCGTTGGCGACGAACAGGAGCTTTCGCTGGGCGTCGAGCGCCAGGGAATTGGGCGTCGAGCCTTCAGGGGCCTTGGGATAGAGGGCCGTGGAGATGACCTGCATCACCTCAAGGGTCCGGGTGTCGATCACATAGACGGTGTTCTCATTGGAGCAGGCGACGAAGAGCCGCCCGTCCGCCGCCAGCAGCATGTCGTTCGGGTTGAAGCCGACGGGGATGGTCTTGATGACCTTCTGGCTCGCCACGTCGACGACGCTGACGGTCTTCTCGCCCCAGTTGGAGACGAACAGCCGCCTGCCGTCGGCGGCTAGGGCGATTTCGTAGGGGCTGACGCCCACGCGGACGCGTTTCCTGATCTCGCCGCTCTTCGCGTCGAAGGCGACGATGTCGGTGGCGCTCATCGAGGTGCCGCGGTTGGCGGCCCAGATCAGGCCGCGTTTCGGGTCGGAATGGACGCCGGACCACCAGGTCTGCTCGGTCGGGACGGTGAGGTCCTTGAACTCCGCGACGGGCTTGGGATCGAGCCGGCCGTTGCGGTAGGCGAGCGCATAGATCGGCGCCAGCGAGGCCTCGATCTTCTTCTCGCCGTTGGCGTTGCCGCCGGAGACATAGAGGGTGTGGCCGTCGCCCGACCAGGCCAGGCCCAGCCACGCGGTCTTCAGCGGAACCTCCTGGATCAGCTTATGGGTCTTTGCGTCGATGACGCTGAGCCCATTGGGCAGGTAGCCGCCGTGGCCGGCTACGATCACCTTGCCGTCCGGCGAGACGACCATCTTCAGCACCAGGTCGCCGAGGTCGGCGATCGCCTTGCCGGCCGGCGTGACCCGCCAGCCGTTCGGCAGGTCGAAACCACCGCCGGGGATGGCCCCGGGAAGCTGGGTCGTGGCCTCGCCGATCGGCCGCGGCTTGGAGACGGGCGCGGCCCCCAGGGCGGCGGTCGCCAGCGCGGTGGACAGGCCCGCCAGCAGCAGGGGGCGGATGGGGCGCATGCGTCATCTCCAGAAGTGTTCAGCCGAGACCTTGGCCGCTGGACGAAGTGGGCCCACCTGGGAGGACCCCGTCAAGCGGCGCAGAATCGCTGGCGTCACCTCTGCGTCCGTCTTGCGAAGTCTTGATGACGGCGGGCGCTCAGCCCTTGGTCTTCGTGGAGGTTCCGGCCTTGGCCGGCGGACAGGGAACGACGGCGCTCGGCGCCGACTGGAGCGGACTGGCTGTCGTGAAGCTGGTCTTCACCACCGCAAAGCCGGCGCTCTCCTGGATCACCGTCACGTCGCCCACCACCGGCGGATCGATCGCGTTTGTGAAGACCAGATGCGCCCGGGCGGTCACGGTCTCAGCCGGCGGCCCGAAGGCCTGCGGGGACTGGACCCCGTCGGGCGCGACGGCCCAGGCCGGGACGGCGACGCTCAGCACAGCTGCCGCGGCGGCTCCGGCGAACAGCTTCTCCATCGGCGAAAATCCTCCAGCCTTGCGGCGAAAGCTAAGCCCGCCGCGCCGAGCGCCCCAGTTAAGCTTTGGTCATTCGGCGGGCTCGGTGAGCGCGATGGCGCGCAGTTCGGGCCGTGACCGCTTCCAGGCCGCATAGGCGAAGACCACCGCGCCGCCCCAGATGAACAGGAAGGAGACGCCGCGCAGCGGGGTGAAGGCCTCACCCTCCAGGACGCCGATCGCAAAGCCCGTCGTCGGCCCCAGGAATTGCAGGAAACCCAGGGACGACAGCGGAATGCGCCGCGCCGCCCAGGAGAACAGCACCAGCGGCACGGCGGTGAACGGCCCGCAGGCGAGCAGCCACAGCGTGGACGGCAGGTTGGCAGTCAGGTGGCCCGCGCCGGTCTTCTGCAGGAACAGGACGTAGGCGAGCCCGGGTCCCGCCAGCAGCAGGCATTCCACCAACAGGCCCGCCTGGGCCGAGACCGCGACGCGTTTGCGCACGATGCCGTAGCCGCCGAAGCTGAGCGCCAACGCCAGAGAGACCGTCGGCAGGCCGCCCACCGCCACCGCCTGCACGGCCACACCGATGACGGCCAGCGCGATGGCGACATAGCCCAGCCGGTCGATCTTCTCGTTGAAGATCAGCGCCCCGGCCGCCATGCCGATCAGCGGGTTGATGTAGTAGCCGAGCGCGGTTTCCAGCACCCGACCGGAGTTCACCGCCCAGATGTAGATCGACCAGTTGGCGCAGATCAGTACCGCCGACAGCGCCAGCCAGGCGAGCGAGCGCGGATTGCGGAACGCCGCCAGCACCTCGCCGCCTTGGCGCGCGACGAGCACGAAGAGCAGCGCCATGGGAACCGCCCAGACGGTGCGGTTGGCGAGGATCTCCAGCGGCGAGATCCCGAGGCGTCCCATGGCCTGGAACACCAAGGGGACGATACCCCAGATAACGTAGCAGACGATCCCCGCGGTCAGCGCCAGACGGGACTCTCCGCCTGGAGCCGCGGTGGTCATGGCGTCAGGCGAGGGTTTTCTGGCGAATCAGGCCGCGTTCGTGGAGCAGCTCGGCGATCTGTACGGCGTTCAGCGCCGCGCCTTTCCGCAGGTTGTCGGCGACCACCCACATGTTCAGCCCGTTCTCGACGGTCGGGTCGTTGCGGATGCGGCTGACGAACACCGGGAACTCGCCCTGCGATTCTTTGGGCGTCATGTAGCCGGTGTCATTGTGCTGATCGATGACGATCAGGCCGGGGCTCTCGCGCAGGATGTCGCGCGCCTCGTCCTCGTCCAGCGGCTCGTGGAACTCGATGTTCACCGCCTCGGAGTGGCCGACCATCACCGGCACCCGTACGCAGGTCACCGTCAGCTTGATCGCCGGGTCGAGCATCTTGTGGGTCTCGTTCCACATCTTCTGCTCTTCGTCGGTGTAGCCGTCGTCCTCGAACTTGCCGATGAAGGGGATGACGTTGAAGGCGATCTGCTTGGGGAACTTCTTCGGCGGCGTCGCGCCCAGGACGAAGACGTTCTTCGTCTGGTCGAACAGTTCGTCCATGCCTTCCTTGCCGGCGCCCGACACCGATTGGTAGGTCGAGACCACCACCCGCTTGATCCGCGCGCGGTCGTGCAGGGGCTTCAGCGCGACTACCAGCTGGACGGTCGAGCAGTTCGGGTTGGCGATGATGTTCTTGCGGTTCGCCCACTCCGCATCGTCCGGATTGACCTCCGGCACGATCAGCGGGACGTCCGGGTCCATGCGCCAGGCCGACGAGTTGTCGATGACGATGGGGCCGGCCGCGGCGATCTTCGGCGACCACTCCTTGGAGAAGGTCCCGGACACGCTCATGAGCACGAGGTCAACGCGGGAGAAGTCGAACTGGGCGATGTCCTCGCAGCGGAGGATCTGGTCGCCGAAGTTCACTTCCATGCCGATGGATTTGCGCGAGGCGATCGCGTGAATCTTCTCCACGGGGAAGTTCACTTCCTCGAGGATATTCAGCATTTCGCGGCCCACGTTGCCCGTGGCGCCGACGACGGCGACCCGGTAACCCATCGCAAATCTCCTAGTCTTGAGGGAGCGTTCCGTTACGCTTCGAACCGCCCCGACGCAAGGCGAGCATAGCTGGCAAGCCTTGCAGAAGCGCTGAGATGGCGTGGCCGTGGCGCGGACGCAATGGCTCGGGCGGGTGAAGCTGGCTTATCTTGCCGGTAGCTGCACCCCTGACCGGAGCCTCGAATGCCTGACGCCGCGCCGACAACCACCGGCATGCCCTTCTCCGACCTGATGGGCGTCGAGATCGTCGCGCGGGAGAAGACCCGGGTGGTCGGCCGGATGCTGGTCCGCGAGGACCTCTGCACGGCCGGCGGCATCCTGCACGGCGGCGCCTATATGGCCTTCGCCGATGCGTTGGGCGCCATCGGCGGGGTTCTGAACCTGGCGCCGGGGACGCGGACCACCACCTTGGAGAGCAAGACCAACTTCCTGCGCGGCGCGCCGGCCGGCTCGACGGTGACCGGCGAGGCCACGCCCTTGCATGTCGGCCGCCGCTCCAGCGTCTGGCAGACCCGTATCACCAGTGACGAAGGCAAACTGCTAGCCCTGGTCACCCAGACCCAGATGACGATCGAGGCCTGACTGCGGCGGCCTATTCGCCGGCCATCTTAAGGATCGCCGCCCATTCCGCGTCGCGGACCGGCGAGACCGACAGCCGGCCCTGGCGGATCATCTCCAGGCCCGCCAGCGCCGGATTGGCCTTCATGGCCTGCAGACTGACCGGCTGTTTCAGCGGGCGCACGGCGGCCAGTTCCACGGCCACGAAGCGGCCGGCGGGATCGCTGGGGTCGAGGAAGGACTCCTTCACGACCTTGGCGACGCCCACCACCTCCAGGCCCTCCCGGGAGTGGTAGTAGAGCACCTCGTCGCCAACCTTCATGGCCTTCAGGTGCAGGGCGGCGGCGTTGTTGCGCACCCCGTCCCAGACGGTCTTGCCGTCCCGCTGCAGGTCGGCGAACGCGTATTTGTTGGGTTCCGATTTCCCCAGCCAGTGGGCCATGCCGTCCTCCCGATAGGCCATCGTGCGTCGCCCTCACCGACCATGCCGCCGCGCGCTTGGCAACGGGCGAGAGAGCCGATTTCCGCGCCCTGGCCGGTTGACGGATCGCGCGGGGCCGCGCACTCCCGCGCGCCTGGAGGGGCCCAATGCCGACCGACAAGCCGACTCACGATGCGCTGACCCGCGCGGCGGAACATGCCTTCGCCTG
>NZ_DATAPY010000059.1:0-15410 GCF_036264965.1 Phenylobacterium sp. | reverse complement strand
CCACCACGGGATGGCGCGCAGCCTCGGCCTCGAAGGCCGTGGAGCGGTCGACGCTCGGGCGGCTCGCGCCCACGTCCTCGGCCCATTCGGCGACGCCTGAGGCGACGTCCAGGCGGGCGGCGGCCGAAGCCGCGGCCTGGATGTCGGCGGCCACGCCGACGGCGGCGTCGCGCCACGCCTCGAAGGTGTCGAGCTCGATGGCCAGCGCCCGCTCGGCGGCCTGGGCGATCCTGGCGTCCAGTTCGGCCAGTTCGACGGTGGTGAAGCGGACCTGATTAGCGAGCGTCTGGCGGTGGATGAAGGTGGCGTTGAGCGGCGCGGCGAACAGCGGCTCGGCGGCCTTGGCGGTGGTCTCCACGAAATAGCCCAGGACGGCGTTGTGGCGGATCTTCAGGCCCACGCCGCTGTCGGCGGCCAGCTGCGCTTCCAGGCCCAGGATCACCCGACGGCTGTCGTCGCGCAGCGCGCGGGCCTGGTCGAGCTCCGGCCGCACGCCCTCACGCACGAAACCGCCGTCGCGGGCCAGCGACGGCAGGTCGCCGCCCAGGCCTTCGTCCAGCAGGGCGCGGAACTGGGCCAGATCCGGATGCAGGGCCGGATTGAGCGCGGCCAGCGCCTGGGCGATCTCCGCTGGGAGTTCGATGAGCGGGTCCTTCGTGGAGACGAACAGGCCCGTCACCACTTCGCCGATCGCCAGGCCATCGCGCAGGGCGCCCAGGTCGCGCGGGCCGCCGCGGCCGAGCGCCAGGCGCGAGAGCGCGCGAGCCATGTCGCCCAGGCCCTTCAGCGCCTCGCGCAGCCTCTGCCGCTGGGGCCGGTGCTCGCAGAACCAGGCCACCGCATCCAGTCGTGCGTCGATGGCGGCGGGGTCGAGCAGCGGCCGGGCCAGGCGGGCGGCCAGCAGGCGCGCGCCGGGCGCGGTCACTGTGCGATCGATGGCCCCCAGCAGTGAGCCGTCGCGCGACCCGGAGGTGGCGCGCTCGATCTCCAGGCTGGTCCGGGTCGCCGGATCGATGGCCATGACGTCGGCCTCGCCGGCCCGACGCGGCGCCGACAAGGCGGGTAGTTTGCCGGCCTGCGTGGTCTCCAGGTGGGCGGCGATCAGGCCCAGCGCCGAGACCTCCGCGCCCGACAGCGCGCCGAACCCGTCGAGGGTCTCGACGCCATAAAGCCGCTTCAGCCGCGCCTCCGACGCCGCCGGCTCGGCGAGCGCCTGGGGCAGGGGCTGGACGAAGCCGCCGGCCGCCTTCAGCGCCGCGGAGACCTGCTCATCGACGAACAGGCGATCAGGGACCAGAATCTCCGAGGGGCCCAGCGCAGCAAGGGCGGAGGACAGGCCCGCGACGCTGGTCGCCAGGCATTCCACCTCGCCGGTGGAAAGCTCGACACTGGCCACCGCCGCCTGGCCGCCGCGCACTGCGATGGCCGCCAGCCGATTGGAGCCACGCGCGTCCAGCAGGCCTTCCTCGGTCAGCGTGCCTGGCGTCACCACCCGCACCACGTCGCGGTGGACCACCGACTTCGACCCGCGTTTCCGGGCCTCCGCCGGGTTCTCCATCTGCTCGCAGACGGCGACCTTGAAGCCGGCGCGGATCAGCTTGGCGAGATAGGCCTCCGCCGCATGCACCGGCACGCCGCACATGGGGATCGGGCTTCCGCCGTGCTGGCCGCGCGCGGTGAGCGTGATGCCCAGCGCGACCGAGGCCTTCTGGGCGTCCTCGAAGAACAGCTCGTAGAAATCACCCATCCGGAAAAACACCAGGGCGTCCGGCTGGCGGGTCTTGGCCTCAAAATACTGCGCCATCACCGGCGAGGCGCCGGCGGAAGGATCGGGGAGGGTTGTGGGAGACGGGGCGTTCATGGGCCGCGTGACGCTAACTGTCGTAGCGAGTCCCGTCAGCCCCTCGGGCCCCTTGAACATGAGGCGAACAGGCCCAAGCTGTGGATGGATGCCTGTTCATCGTGGAGCTTCGTCCAGTTGAGCTTCGTAGTCTTCCCCGCCGGACCGTCGGATGCCGAGGAGTTGGCGCGCGTGCACGTGGCCTCGTGGCGCGAGACCTATCGGGGTCTGTTGGCTGACGCCTTCTTGGCGCGGATGAGCGAGCCGGGGTTCACCCGGCGCTTCCGGCGGGCGCTGACGGAGCCGGGCGACAGCGTCACCCTGGCGGCCGCCGACCGCTACGGCCTGGTGGGTTACGCCCAGGGCGGCGCCTCGCGGCGCGGGGGTGTTTCGCTGAAAAGCGGGGGCGAGGCGGAGATCGCCACCCTCTATCTGCTGCGTCAGGCGCAGGGCCAAGGGCTGGGCGCGAAGCTGATGGCGCAGACGGCGCGGGCGCTGGCGGCGCAGGGCGCGACCTCGCTGATGGTCTCGGTGCTGCGCGACAACCTGCGGGCCCGTGGCTTCTATGAGCACCTGGGCGGCGAACCGGAGGCTGCGCGGCAGGAGCCGGGCCCCGGCGGGCGGCTGCTCTATGAAGTCGCCTACCGCTGGCGGGACATCCGCAGCCTCATCAGCTAAGCGACCGGCTCCGGCGCGGCGTAGGTCAGGGAGACGAACACGTCCTCCAGGTCCGGGTCCTCGGTGGAGATGTCCTTGATGTGCAGGCCGGCGGCGCGGATCGCGGCCAGCACCTGCTCGACGCTGGATTGCCCCGTACGGTAGCTGACCGAGAAGCCGCCGGCCGAGGTCAGCGCCGTCTCGAAACCCTTCAGGGGCGGCGCTTCCGTGACGGGCTCCTGCGGGGTCACCAGAACCTTGCGGGTATCCATACGCGCGAGCAGCGTCGTGGTCGGCTCGCAGGCCACCACCTGGCCGCGGTTGATGATCGCGATCTGGTCGCAGAGCTCCTGGGCCTCTTCCAGGTAGTGCGTCGTGAGCACGATGGTCACGCCCTTGCGGTTCAGTTCCAGCACATAGGCCCAGAGCTGGCGGCGCAGCTCCACGTCGACGCCGGCGGTCGGCTCATCGAGGATCAGCACCGGTGGGTTGTGGACCATGGCCTTGGCGACCATCAGCCGGCGCTTCATGCCGCCGGAGAGTTGGCGGACGTAGGCCGAGGCCTTGTCGGCGAGGCCCAGGGCGGCCAGCAGTTCGTTGGTGCGGCGCTCGGCCTTGGGCACGGCGTACATGCCCGCCGCCACCTCCAGCGCCTCGAAAGGGGTGAAGAACGGGTCGGCGGCGATCTCCTGCGGCACCACCCCGATGGCGGCGCGGGCGTCGCGCGGCCGTTCGTCGATATCGCGGCCCCAGATGGTCACCGTGCCCGAGGTCTTGCGGCACAGGCCTGCCAGGATGTTGATGAAGGTCGACTTGCCGGCGCCGTTCGGACCCAACAGGCCGAAGATCGAGCCGCGCGGGATCGCCAGGTCGATGCCCTTCAGCGCCCGCATTTCCGGCGTCGTCTTCGTGGCCGCGTAGGTCTTGACCAGGCCCTTGGCCTCAATCGCGTAGTCCGGAAGGTCCATCTCGATCCTGTCGTTGCCCTCTCCACATTGACTGGGAAAGCCGCGCTCGCATACCTAGGCGCGCGGTGGCCCCTTCACAATCGGGCCGCTCAGAAGGATTGCCCGATGGCCCGCAAAGCCGCCTCCAAACCGCTCGTGAAACCCGCCTCGGGCAAGAAGAAGCCGGAACCGGCCCCGGCCAAAGGCGCCCTGGTTCCCAACCTGCCAGCGCCCGAGGTCATCATCGTGCGCTCCAAACGCGTGGCCTGCGATGGGGTCGGCGGCGCGCTGGGCCATCCGCGGGTCTATCTGGAGATGGGCGAGGCCGATTTCGTGGAGTGCGGCTACTGCGACCGCCGCTTCGTCCTGGCGAGCGGGACCGAGGGCCTGGAGAATGAGCTGATCGCGCCCGGGGTGTACGAAGGCAGTCACGGACACTGAGCCTTCCCTCCCCGTTCTGGGGAGGGTGGCGAGCGTCAGCGAGACGGGTGAGGCTATGTGGGCCGAAGCGCTGACTCAGAGTTTGAACGCGACTTCCTCACCCTGATCGCTTCGCGATCTGTCCCTCCCCATCAAGGGAGGGAAATCGGAGCCCGCATCCATTTGGATGCTGGATAGCCCTGAAGCCCATGGTTGATTGCGAGCTTGAGGCGCAGTCTGTCAGTGCGACCGGGGTCTGTTCCCGCGCTGCGGGCGTGCGTTTTCCCTATGGACGCGTAGCTGGTGTTCATAGGCTCTTCGCCGGGCGACATCCGCGCGACCCTCTGGCCAGAGCCGTCCAGCGAAGTGTGCGGCTAAACCGAGGGCCGCCAAGACGCTGCAAACCAGCAGAAGCCGGTGGCTTCGCTGAAGATCGGCGAGCGTGATGAAAAGCGTGCCGTGATCCTCGAACGGCAAGGTGAAGGGCGGATTCGGCCGAAGGGGCCGATGACCCGCCCAACTCATCACGAGGGCGCCGTAGGCAAACCAGATGCCGACGCCAGCCCAAAGCAGCAATCTACCGACCCAGCGAACGGCGAAATAAGCTCGGGGCCCGTCCGCCACCTTCATCACCGCCATCCGCTGTGACCCGGCCCCGCTACACCCGCAGCGGCATCAGGATGTACTGCACGTCCGCGTCCTGCGGATCGAGCACCAGGGCCGGGTCGTTCGGGCCGCCGAAGCGCAGTTCCGCCAGTTCGCCGGAGATCTGGTCGGTGATGTCCAGGAGGTAGCGGGCGTTGAAGCTGAGCTCGAAGGCGTCGCCGTCGTAGTCCAGTTCCAGCTCTTCCACCGCCTGGCCGGCCTCCATGTTGCGGACCGTCAGCACGCACTTGCCGCCTTCGACGGCCATGCGCACCGAGCGGGACTTCTCCGCCGAGATCGTCGCCACCCGGTCGACGGCCTGGGCGAACAGCTTGGAATCGACGCGCACGATACGGTTGTTGTCCTTGGGGATCACCCGCGGATAGTCGGGGAAGGTGCCGTCGATCACCTTGGAGGTGAGCGCCGCGCCGCCGAAGTCGAGGCGCACCTTCTGGGGGCTGATCTGCAGCTCGACCTGCTCGCCGGCGTCGTCCAACAGTCGCCGCGCCTCGGCGATGGTCTTGCGCGGCACGATGACGCCCGGCAGGCCGGCCGCGCCCTCAGGCGCCGCCATCTCGGCCAGCGCCAGGCGCGAGCCGTCGGTGGCCACCGCGCGCAGCTTGGTCTGGCCGTCCTCGACCACCGTATGGAGATAGAGGCCGTTCAGATAGTAGCGTGTCTCCTCCGCCGAGATCGCGAACTTGGTCTTGTCGATCAGCCGGATCAGGTCGCCCACGTCCACAGCCATACGGCCGGAGAGGCCATCCGAGGTCATTACCGGGAAGTCGCCGGCCGGCAGCACCGGCTGGTTGAAGCGGCTGCGCCCGGCCGAGACCGTCAGGCGCGGATCCTCGCCCGTGAAGCTGAGCACCACGTCGGCGCCTTCCGGCAGCTTGCGGACGATTTCATAGAGGGTGTGGGCCGGCGCGGTGATCTGGCCGGGCTGGTCCACCTGGGCCAAGGCCTGGTCGATGATCTCCATGTCGAGGTCGGTGGCCGAGAAGGTCAACCGGTCGCGCTCAGCCGACAACAGCACATTGGACAGGATCGGGATGGTGTTGCGCCGCTCCACCGCGCTCTGCACATGCCCCAGCGCCTTAAGCAGCGCCGCCCGCTCGATCGTCAGCTTCATGTCTTTGTCCGAACCGCACCGCGCAGGCGCGATTCGCAGCCTGCGCCCCCCGACCTGGAAGGACTTGCGACATTAGCCATTTTGCAGACGGACGGAAGGGGCGCTCAGGCCTCAGGCGCGGCGATCCACAGACCCGCCCGGATCGGCGTCATCACCGCCCGCGTAAGGGTTGCCACCCGCGCCTTTCGGCTTGGAGCCCTCGGGCTGGACCGGCCCTTCCTTGGCCGCGACCACGACCATGGCCGGACGCACCAGGCGGCCGAGCAGTTCGTAGCCGGGCTGCATGACCTCGACGATGCCGCCGGCGGCCACATCGGTGCCGGGGACCTCGGTGATGGCCTGGTGCTGGTGGGGGTCGAACTTCTCGGCGCGGCCCGGCGCGATGCGCTTCAGGCCGTTGCGTTCGAAGGCGCCCTGCAGCTCCTTCTCGGTCATCTCGATGCCGAGCACGAAGTTCTTCACCGCCGCATCGCCGTTGTCGGCGGGCTCGTGGCTCAGGGCGCGGGCCAGGTTGTCGGCCACGCCCAAAAGGTCGCGGGCGAACTTCTGGATCGCATAGGCGCGCGCGTCGTTGGCCTCGCGCTCGGCGCGGCGCTTGGTGTTCTCGGCCTCGGCGGCGTAGCGCAGGATCTGCTCCTTCAGCGCCGCGGTCTCGGCCTTCAGCGCCGCCAGTTCGCCCTCTTCGGCCTCAGCGAGGAAGGCGTCGGCTTCATCAGGGATATCGTCTTCAGACATCTAGCTCTCGTCTCTCAATCCTGGCCGCTCAGGCGTTCATCACCTGACCCAGCACCCGCGCTGTATAATCCACCAGCGGGATGATGCGCGCATAGTTCAGCCGGGCCGGGCCGATCACGCCGATCGCGCCCAGCACCCGCTGTGAGCCCGTCATATAGGGCGCCGCGATCACGGCGGAACCCGAAAGCGAGAACAGCTTCGTCTCCGCCCCGATGAAGATGCGTACGCCCTGGCCCTCGCGGACCCCGTCCAGCAGGGAAATCAGCTGCTCCTTCTGCTCCAGGTCCTCAAACAGCGAGCGCACCCGTTCCAGGTCGTCGGCGGCGCCCGGTTCGTCCAGCAGGTTGGCTCGGCCGCGCACGATCAGCGCCCGGTCCTCCGCCTCGCCGCCGCCCCAGGCCGCCAGGCCGTCCTCCACCAGCCGCGCAGCGCTGGCGTCGAGTTCGCGCCGCGCTTGGGCGATATCGGCGGCCAGGTCGGTCTTGGCCTCCACGAGGGTGCGGCCGCGCAGGCGCGCATTGAGGAAATTTGACGCCTCGATGAGCGCCGAAGGCGTCACTCCGGCCGGCAGGCGGATCAGCCGGTTCTCCACCGTGCCGTCGGCGAAGACCATGATCGCCAGGGTCCGCTCGACGCCCAGCGAGACGAATTCCACATGCTTGACCCCGGCGTCGCGGATCGGGGTCACCACCACGCCGGCCCCGCCGGCCAGGCCAGAGAGGATGGAGCTGGCCTCGTTCAGCGCATCTTCGAAGTTGCGGCCATGGGCGTGCAGGCGGGCCTCGATGGCCTGGCGGTCCACGGCGCCGACGTCGCCCACCTCCAGCAGGCCATCGACGAACAGGCGCAGGCCCGCATGCGTCGGCAGCCGCCCGGCGCTGACATGCGGCGCGCCCAAGAGGCCCAGCTGTGTCAGGTCCTGCATCGTGTTGCGGATCGAGGCCGGCGACAGCGGCAGGCCGCCCTTCGACAGGGTGCGCGAGCCCACCGGCTCGCCGGTCTCCAGATAGCTCTCCACGATGCGCCGGAAGATGTCGCGCGCGCGTTCGTCGAGTTCGGCCAGGGTGGGACCGGAGGCGAAGAGCGGGGTGTTCACGTGGCCGGCGGCGGGTTCTCGGGTGGCGTCCATGGACGGGACCTTGCCGATCTAGGATAAGCGCCGCGCAAGTGGGCGCAAGCCGCGCCCTGTCCCAGCTGAAGTCCCAGGAGTCCCTATGCGCCCCTCCGAACGCCTCGCCGACGTGTTACGGCCTGTCACCCTGGAGACCGGCGTCAACCGCTACGCCGAGGGTTCCTGCCTGGTCAGCTTCGGACACACCAAGGTGCTGGTGACCGCCAGCCTGGAGGAGGGCGTCCCGGGCTTCCTGCGCGGCAAGGGCCAGGGCTGGGTCACCGCCGAGTACGGCATGCTGCCCCGCGCGACGCACACCCGCGGCCGGCGCGAGGCCGCGCAGGGCAAGCAATCAGGCCGCACCCAGGAGATCCAGCGGCTGATCGGCCGCTCCATGCGCGCCATCGTCGACCTGAAGGCGCTGGGCGAGCGGCAGATTTCCATCGATTGCGACGTGATCCAGGCCGATGGCGGCACGCGCACCGCCTCGGTGACCGGCGCCTGGGTCGCCCTGCGTCTGGCCACCAAGTACCTGTTGGATGAGGGCGTGATCACGGCCGACCCGATCCTCGACCAGGTGGCGGCGGTGAGCTGCGGCGTGTTCAACGGGACGCCCGTGCTCGATCTCGACTACGAGGAGGATTCCAACGCCGAGGCGGACTCAAACTTCGTGCTGACCGGCCGTGGCGACATCGTCGAGGTGCAGGCCACCGGCGAGAAGCGCGGCTTCTCCGAAGCCGAATTCGAGTCGTTGTTCTCGCTCGCGCGCAAGGGCATCAGCGAACTGGTCATCCTGCAACGCGCCGCAACGGGCGGCTGAATGCGAAAACGGGCGGCTGGTTTCCCAGCCGCCCGCTTCAAACCACCTGAGTGGTCTTTTGGTCTTAGAGCCCACCCACGAGATAGCGGAAGGCCGAAGGCGGCATCCGGTTCAGCTCGCGCGCCAGCGGCGCGAAGAGGGCGTTCAGAACCCGTTCAATCGAAGCGATCATCGGGACACTCCTTGTGCAGTGCAATATTGTGCGCCGCATATAGGGAGCGAGCATTGAGATTGCAAGGCTTCTCACGGCCACGCCGTGATGTCGCATCGCAATGCGGTAAACCTACTATCCGTCTTCGTCGTCCGGCAAGTCGTCGGAGGGACCGGCCTCGTAAGTCAGCAAGTCACCCGGCTGACAGTCCAGTTCACGGCAGAGCGCCGCCAGGGTGGAGAACCGTACGGCCCGCGCCTTGCCGGTCTTCAGGATGGAGAGGTTGGCGATGGTGACGCCGACCCGGTCGGCGAGCTCGGTCAGCGACATGCGGCGTTCGAGCAGGACGCGGTCGAGTTGGACGCGGATGGGCATGGCTGCTGGGCCGCCTAGATCGTTAGCTCAGCTTCACGCCGCAGGCGGGCGCCCTCGCGGAACACCTCCGCGAGCACGAAGACCACCAGGACGGAAAACCAGGCGGTGAGGCTGAGGTCGGGCTTCACGTCCTTGATCCACGGCAGGAACGGGCTGAGGCCCCAGACGCAATAGCGGCCGATCTCCAGCGCCGCCAGCATCAGGCCGATCAGGCGCAGGCGGCCGACATTGGTCGGATGGAAGGGATCGCCGGCGGTGAGCGTCGTGAAGATCTGCCGCAGCGAGTGGACGATCACCAGCACCCCGCCGATCGACAGGCCGAACACCACGAGCATGCCGGCGAACAGCGGTCCGCGGGTCGCCACCACGGCGGCGTTCTTGCTCATGATGTCGGGGAAGAGGTCGGGGTTGAAGCTGAACAGCAGGGCCGCCAGGGTGGCCAGGGCCACGGCGCCCAGCGCGATCCAAAGGGCCGCGAAGACCACGTCGAGGATGATCTTCAGGAAACTGGAGACCGATCCCGGTCCTAGCGCGCGCATCCCGTCAGCTCCCCTCTACGGCATCTTGGGCGACGCCAAAACCCGCCCCGGCGGCGTCCCCATGGAGCGCGGCGGGAGCGGGTCGGACGAACCCCAAGGCGATAAGCCTAGTGGATCGAGGCGGCGACGGCGACTGCCAGCATCGGGGTCAGGGCGAGCGCCATGAAGATGGCAAGGGAAGCGCGGTCGAAGGTCTTCATCACATTCGAGAACATGGTCTGTTCCTTTCATTCGAGTTTGCTGCGGCGCAGCGTAGATTTGGGCCGGACGATCCGCCTCAATGCCGCTATTCAATACGCCCGCATCGATTAGCGATCAAATTAACATCGAGTAACGATATTAAACTTTCGCAATGCAACACGACGGGCGGGCGCTATGGTCCCTTCCGCGTAAACGGAGCGTGAATCCATGGCGCTAAAGCTGGAGCCCGGGACCCGGCTGGTGGTGGCCACACACAACCCCGGCAAGGCCCGCGAACTGGCCGAGATCCTCGAGAACCGCTTCGTGCTGGTGAGCGCCGGGGAGCTCGGCCTGGCCGAACCGGACGAGACCGAAACCACCTTCGTCGGCAATGCGCTGCTGAAGGCCCGCGCGGCCGCCGAGGCCAGCGGCCTGATCGCACTGGCCGACGATTCCGGCCTGTCGGTGGCGGCCCTGGACGGCTCGCCGGGCATCTATTCGGCCCGCTGGGCCGGGCCCGGCCGCGACTTCACCGTGGCTATGAAGAAGGTCGAGGAGCGGCTGGAGGAAACCGGCGCCAAGGATTTCGCCGCCTGGTTCACCAGCGCGCTGGCCGTCGCCTGGCCCGGCGGCCCGGCGGTGGTGGTCGAAGGCCGCGTGGACGGCGCGCTGACCTTCCCGCCGCGCGGCGATCGGGGCTTCGGCTATGACCCCATTTTCATCCCGGAGGGCGAGACCCTGACCTTCGGCGAGATGGACCCGATCACCAAGGACGCCATGAGCCACCGGGCGCGGGCCTTCGCCAAGCTGAAGGCGGCGCTCTTGTGACCACCGGCCCTAAGTTGGGGGTCTACGTCCACTGGCCCTATTGCGCGCGCATCTGCCCCTACTGTGACTTCAATGTCTTCAAGGCGCGCGGCGGGGACGAGCCGGCGGTCCTGGCGCGCGCCATCGTCGCCGACCTGGAGGCGCAGGGGGCGCTCACCGGACCGCGGGAACTGACGTCGATCTTCCTCGGCGGCGGCACGCCCTCGCTGATGGACCCGGCGTGGGCCGGCGAGATGATCGCCGCCGCCAAGCGGCTCTGGAGCCCCGCAGCGGACCTGGAGGTCACCCTGGAGGCCAATCCGACCGATGCGGAGGCCGAGCGGTTCGCCGGCTTCGCGGCCGCCGGGGTGAATCGCCTGTCGCTGGGCCTACAGTCGCTCGATGACACGGCGCTGAGCTTCCTCGGGCGCAACCACGACGCGGCGACCGCGATCCGCGCCACCAAGGCCGCGACCGCCGCGTTTTCCCGGCTCTCCATCGACATGATCTACGCCCGGCCCGGCCAGACGCCGCGGGCGTGGGCGCAGGAGCTGCAAACAGCCGTCGATCTTGGGGCTGAGCACGTCTCGCCCTATCAGCTGACCATCGAGGCGGGCACCGCCTTCGACCGCGCCGTGCGCCGCGGAACCTTCACGCCACCGGACGCCGACACCGGCGCCGAGCTCTTCGACACCACCCAGCGCGTGCTCGAGGCCGGCGGCTTCGAGGCCTACGAGGTCTCCAACCACGCCCGCGGCGAGGCCGCCCGCTCCCGCCACAACCTGATCTACTGGCAGGGCCACGACTATGTCGGCGCAGGACCCGGCGCCCACGGCCGGATCACCGACGGCGGCGCCAGGCAGGCCACCCGCGCCGCCGCCCGGCCCGCCGACTACATCGCCCGCGTCGCCGAGGCCGGCGTGGGCTTTGCGGAGCGCGAGACCCTCAGCCCTCACGAGGCGGCGCAGGAGCGGCTGTTGAGCGGGCTGCGGATCAGTGAGGGCGTGCCTCTGGTCGACGTGGCGGCCCTGGAGATCGCGCCCGGCCGGATCGCCGACCTCATGGCGCTGGGCCTGCTGGCCGACGACCCGCAGCGGCTGCGGGCCACGCCGGCCGGCCGGCTCGTCCTGGATCGGTTGACGCAAGAGCTGGCCCTTTGACATCGCGGGCCTGACACGCGAACCCTCCGCCATGGCCCGACGCCTTCCGCCGCCCGACCTGGACGATTCGCCCCTGGCGCCAGGGCTCTACGTGGTGGCGACGCCGATCGGCAATCTGCGCGACATCACGCTGCGCGCCCTCGACGTGCTGGCGGGCGCGGACCTGGTGCTGGCCGAGGACACCCGCGTGGCCGGCAAGCTGCTCAGCGCCTATGGCCTCTCGGCCAAGCTCGAACGCTATGACGAGCACGGCGCGGAACGGTCGCGTCCCAAGGCCATGGCGGCCCTGGCTGAGGGCAAGTGCGTGGCGCTGATCTCCGACGCCGGCACGCCGCTGGTCTCCGACCCCGGCTACAAGCTGGTCCGCGAGGCCGCGGCCGAGGGTGTCGCGGTGTTCCCGATCCCTGGGCCGTCAGCCCTGCTGGCGGGCCTCTCCGCCGCCGGCCTGCCCACCGACCGGTTCCTGTTCGCGGGCTTCCCGCCGCCGAAGAGCGCGGCGCGGCGCACCTTCCTGGAGGAACTCGCCCCGATCCGCGCCACCCTGGTGTTCTTCGAAGGCGGCTCGCGCCTGACCGCCAGCCTGAGCGACATGGCCGCGGTGCTGGGCGGGGCCCGCGAGGCGGTGGTCTGCCGCGAGCTGACCAAGCTCTACGAGACCCTCTATCGCGGCCCCCTGGCCGAACTGGCCGCCGATCCACGCCTCGACGCGCCGAAGGGCGAGATCGTCATCCTGATAGGCCCCGGTCACGAGGTCGAGGCCACGGCCGGCGATATCGATACCGCGCTCGCCGACGCGCTCCTGCGCCTGCGTCCCGCGGAGGCGGCCGCCGAGGTGGCCAAGGCGCTCGGCCTGTCGCGCCGCGATGTCTATCAGCGGGCGATGGCCCTGCGGGCCAAACCATGAGCCGCGCGGAGGTCCGCCGGGCCCGCGGCCGCGCCGGACGCGAGGCCGGCCGACGCGCCGAGGTGCTGGCGGCGATCTGGCTGATGGCCAAGGGCTACCGCATCCTGGGATTCCGCCTGAAGACCCGCCAGGCGGAGATCGACCTCCTGGCCCTGCGCGGTAAGGTGCTGGCGGCGCTTGAGACCGTCACCTTCGACCAGCGCGAGCGGCTGCGCCGCGCGGGCCTGGCGTTGGCGGCGGGCCGTCCGGCGCTCAGCGGAGCGGCGGTTCGCCTCAACCTCATAGCCCTCGCGCCGGGCAGACTCCCCAGGCATATTCCCGACGCTTGGAAGGGAAGTTGAGGGGACCGGCTGGGGACCATGGGCCGCGAGGAGGCTGAAACCGTTCTGCTGGCCGCCGGCGCCGGCGCCGACACAGACTTCCCGTTGCTGGAAGCCGCGATCGCGTGTGCGATCCACGAGGATCCCAGCCGCGACCCGCAGAACGCCCGCGACCTAGCAGCGGTGGGCGTCGAGCGCCTGGCCCAACGGCTGAAGCAGGAGAGCGCCGAGGAGGCCCTGGCGGAAAGCATGGCCGGCGACCTGCGCCTGTCCGGCGATCTCCTGACCTACGAAGACCCCGACAACGCCGACCTCATCGCCGTGGCCGAGCGGCGCAAGGGCCTGCCGGTGACGCTCGGCGTCTTCTACCTGCACGCGGCGCGGAAGTGCTCGCTGACGGTGCAGGGCGTCGATTTCCCCGGCCACTTCCTGCTGCGCATCGAGACCGAGGAGGGGCCGCTGGCGCTGGACCCGTTCTCCGAGGGCCGCGTAGTCCTCCCGTCCGAACTCACCCGGCGCGCCCTGCACGCGGGCCTGACCCCCAACGTCGCCGACCGGCTGGACCGTCTCATGGCCCCGGTCAGCGACCGGGCGGTCCTGATGCGCCTGCAGAACACCATCTTCGCCCGGGCCAGCCAGATGCGCGATTTCGCCCGGGCCGAGCGCGCCGCCCTGCGCCGCGCTCTCCTGGACCCAAGCGATCACCGCCCCTGGCTGGACGTCGCCGCCGCCCGCGAGGGCCAGGGCGCATTGGCCGGATCTCTGGAGGCGTTGGCGAGGGCGACGGAGCTCGACGGCGGCGCGGCTCTGGCGGCGCGGGCGCAGCGCGAGCGGGTCAGGCTGCAGTTGAACTAGCGGGCGCGAGCCACCTAGCGTCGCGCCGCCTCCCAGCCTATGTCCCGTGGCTCAGGTTCGCCGGGAGAAGACCCCATGCCCTTGAAGGTCGCGGTGCAGATGGATCCCATCGAGGGGATCAACATCGAGGGCGACACGACCTTCTTGATGATGGAGATGGCCCAGGCGCGCGGCCACAGCCTGTTCGTCTACACCACCCAGACCCTGGCCATGGAGGAGGGCCGGGTTTCCGCCCGCGGCCGCGATGTCACCGTGCGGCGGACCAAGGGTGACCACGCGACGCTGGGCGCCTGGCGCAAGGTCGATCTGGCGGCCTTCGACGTGATCCTGCTGCGCCAGGACCCGCCCTTCGACATGAACTACATCGACTCGACCTTCTTCCTGGAGAAGGTCCACCCGAAGACGCTGGTGGTGAACGACCCGGTCTCGGTTCGCAACGCGCCGGAGAAGCTGTTTGTCACCGATTTTCCGGGCCTGCAGCCGCCGACCCTGATCACCTCCGATCGCGAGGCGATCGCCGAGTTCCGCGCCCGGCACGGCGACGTGGTGCTGAAGCCCCTCAACGGGCGCGGCGGTTCGGGCGTGACCCGGCACCTGGCGGACGACCCCAACCTTGAGGCCCTGCTGGAGATCCACGCCGAGCTGAGCCCCGAGCCGGTGATCCTGCAGAAGTTCTTGCCGTCGGTGACCAAGGGCGACAAACGCATCCTGCTGATCGATGGCGAGGCGGTGGGCGCCATCAACCGCGTGCCGCAGAAGGGCCAGATCCGCTCCAACCTGGCGGTCGGCGGCCGCGCCGAGGCCGTGGAGCTGACCGTCCGCGACCATGAAATTTGCGCCGCGATCGGCCCCGAACTGAAGAAGCGCGGCCTGCTGTTCGTCGGCATCGACGTGATCGGCGACTATCTGACCGAGATCAACGTCACCTCGCCGACCGGGGCGGTGGCGCTGAAGACCTTCAGCGGAATCGACGCCGCCGATATCCTCTGGCAACGGATTGAAAGCCTTCGCGCCAAGGCCTAGGCTGTTTGTGCAAGACGCCCCGACAAGTCACGGAAACGTCTCACTTTCCCCATAAGTTCTATTTTTGTTCTTGATCTGAGCGCGGCCCTGTGGTGCGTTCTTGTGGATAACTGACGCTCGACCACAAGGTCTTGAGGCTGGGGACGAAGGATGGCCGCTCGGGTTGTGACCGTGGCGTTTGAGGGCGTCGATGCCCGGCGCGTTGATGTCGAAGCTCAGCTGACTGGGGGCGAATTCGCCTTCATCGTGGTTGGCCTGGGCGACAAGGCAGTTGGCGAAAGCCGCGAGCGGGTGCGGGCCGCCTTCACCGGCCTTGGCCTGGCGATGCCGGGCAAGCGGATCATCGTCAACCTCGCGCCGGCCGACTTGCCCAAGGTGGGCAGCCACTATGACCTGCCGATCGCATTGGCGGTGATGGTCGGCATGGGCGTGATCCCGCCGGACGCGCTCACCGACTGGGCCGCGGTGGGCGAACTGTCGTTGGACGGACGCATCGTGCAGACGTCCGGGGCCCTTCCCGCCGCCGTGGCCGCGGGCAGCATGGGTCTGGGCCTGATCTGCCCCGAGGCCTGCGGGCCGGAGGCGGCGTGGGCGGGCGAGACGCGCGTGTTGGCGGCGCCGTCGCTGATCGCGCTCGTGAACCACTTCTGCGGATTCCGATGATGCCGGCCACCTGTACCGATATGAAGCCGGCCGGCGTACCGATCTGAAGCCGGCCATGGTTCCGATTTGATGTCGGCCACCTTGGACGGGCCCTGTGCGGGTCTTTGGGGAAGGTCTCGGGATTAG
>NZ_DATAPY010000058.1:0-24108 GCF_036264965.1 Phenylobacterium sp. | reverse complement strand
GTTGCTCGTCCATGACGCCGCGCAGTTTCTGTGCGCCGGAGAAGTGCAGCGGCAGGGGCTCGTCGGCGGTGGCGTAGGAGCTGGTCAGCAGGAACGCCAGGTCGGCCGACAGGATCAGCCGGCGCGGGCTCGACCAGTTGGTCAGGCGGAAGCCGGTGTCGATCGACGGGCCTACGAAGTCGCGGATGATGTCGTGGTGACCCTTGCCCTCGTACCACTGGTCGCGCATCTCGGCCTGCAGCAGCGTCGGGTCGTCGATGCTGTCGGAGCGGAATTGGGCCCCGCCGCGGCGGAAGAAGATTTCGGAGTTCGGCGACGGGAAGAGCGCGATCCAGGCTGTGGACTTCACGTCCAGGTCCTCGGTCAGCGTGGCGAGGTCGCAGCGGTAGGCGCTGAGCGCCGACAGCCAGATGTGGATCGTGTCCATCGCCTGGGCGCGGGTCGTCAGATCGCAGGTGTAAAGCAGCTCGTCGCCGTTGGATTTCCAGAATTCCGGCGGCAGGATGTGGGCGTTGCTGCGCTGCCGGAAGGCCCGGTACTGCGCGTGAATGATCTGGTCGAAGTCGCGGTAGAAGTTAAGCAGCGCCGGCAGCCAGGCGGGCCGCGATTGCTTGAACGCCGTCGAGCCGACGAGGTCGACGCTGAAGAACAGACGAATGCGCGGCTTCAGCCCCTCGGGCAGGTCGGCCGGCAGCGTTTTCTTCTCGTTCAACGGCACGGGGGTACGTCCCACCTGAAAATCGAGCCGACATTCGGTCGGCCGCCCGACGTCCAGCCCGGCCTCACGCACCCCCTGAACTGAGCGTGGCCCGAACTCGACACACGAAGCTTTAGGCCCACGCCCATACGGCGGAGTTAAGGAGCCTGGTTAAATACTCTTTACCGCGTAAGCCTGGCTGGGGGCCGCCAAGGGGGCGAGCGGGATCGGGGCGCTCGTCGCGGCTGCGGCGCAGTGAAGCAGCCCCAGGAAAGGCGCGGCGTCTCAGCCGATGGGCTCCGGCTGGAACAGCGACACCTCCTCGCCCTGGAAGGTGCGCACCCAGGCCCCGGGCGGCGCCTGCGGCCCGCTGGTCAACACCGCCGTCGCGCCCGCCACCTCGCTGATCGGCGCCTGGCCCGGTTCGCCCGGATAGACGCGCGGCCGGGCGGCCAAAGTCAGGAACACCAGGTGATCGAGATTGGGGTCGGGCGTTAGCAGCACCACCTCGCCGGTCCGCGGCAGGGCCGGCCCGATGGCTCGCAGGTCGCGGTCGAGGGCGTTGCGCTGCGCGATCATCGGCCCGGTCCAGGTGTGGTCCAGCGAGCTCGACAGCGCGCTCAGCGCCAGGATCAGCCCCAGCCCGACCGCCAGCGGCCGAGCTCTCCACGCCAGGGCCGCCGCCGCGAGCAGCACCGCGCCGACAGCGAGAGCCAGATAGGGCATGACCGTCGGCAGCGGCGCGCGCACCGGGTCCGGGCGGAAGAAGGCGGTCAATATGCCGGCGTCCCAGGGGAACAGCACGATCCCCGCCTGCAGGCACGCCAGCAGGCCCGCCAGTCCAGCGACCGTGACTCCCGCGCAGGTCCAGGCCTCGCGCCGCCCGATCGGTCGCGCCAGCGCCGGCGCCGCAGCCAGCCACAGCAAAGGGACGAAGAACTCGAAATAGCGGCCCCACAGGCGCCTCGTCTCGCTGACCGTGTCGGAGATCTGCATGGCGAACAGGCTGACCATGGCGATGGTCGCGGCCAGCGACAGCGCGAGCAGCAGGAACATCAGATCGGTCTTCCCCGCCTCAAACCGGGCCCGCCGCGCCTTCCAGCGCCCGGTGATATCGATCAGGCCCACGGCCAGCGGAATCCCCGCCAGCACCGCGACCGCCGAGGTCATGGCTACGGCCTCCAGCACCGCGAACCGCCAGGCCCCGGCCGGCGTCGCCATGGCCAGGTCGCCGCCATAGCCCTCGGCGACGAAGAAGGTGAGGCGGTTGGCCACCGGCTCGTCGGCCGCAAATTGGATCAGGTTGCCGGCCGCGAAGAAGATCCCGGCGAACAAGGCGAGGCGCAGCGGCAGCAGGCGCCAGCGCCGGCTCGCCCAGGCGTCGGCGACCATCACCACGCCCAGCGCCGCAACGCCGGCGATCCCGTTGGGCTTCACCAGCACCAGGGCCGCCGCCAGCACCCCGGCCAGCACGGCGTGAACCACCGGGCGGCTGCGATACCAGCGGCCCGTGGCCAGGCAAAGCAGGGCGAGCACGCCCACGAACAGGCCCTCCGCCAGGTTCGAGAACGCGAAGCGGTAATAGGGGAAGCCCAGGGCGAGCAGCCCCAGCGCCGCCTGATCCGCGGCGGGTAGGCCCTTGGCGCACGCCCGCCAGACCATCGCCAGCCCGATCAGATAGGCGACGGCGTTGACCAGCCGGTCGCCCACCACCACGGGCGCGCCCAGCTCGTAGACCGCGCGGATGACGCTCAGATGCACCCCGTTGTTGGCCGTGGCGAAGGTAGGATCCATCGCCACCACGCTGGGCGGATAGAGGGCGCGGATCAGATAGACGACCTCGTCGGCCGCGAAGAGCGGCAGCGGCATCGCCAGGCGTCCCAGGTAGAACCCGAACACCGCGAACGCGACCACCGTCGCCACGCCCAGACCAATCCGCTGTCCCCACGCCCCCGACGGCATCATTGGCCCGCGGAGGGCGGCGCCAGATGGGCCAGGACGAACTCGACGCCGCGCACCGCCGCGTCGCCGTAGGTCTCGCCGAGGATGGTGGTGTGCGAGGCGCCATGCACCGCCTCGAAGGTCCCGGCGTGCGCGGCGAGCTCGGGCGCGCGCCGCGAGTCGGGCGCGCCCTCGGCTTCGCCGCGATAGGCCACGACCACCGCCACCGGCCACTTCGGGTCATAGGGCGCGACCTTCCGCGCCTCCTCGGCGCTGCGCGGCCAGTTCTCGACTTCCTCGGCGGAGGTGCGGGCATGGCGGCCGGAGACGTAGGCGTGGCGCTTCTCGGCGCGGCCCTGTTTCGGCAGGCCGATCCGGTCGCCGGCGATCCAATAGAGCGGCAGGGTCGTCCCGATGCTGGCGGAGACCGCCGCGAACTTCGAGAGCGCGGTGAACCCGCCGATGAACCGCTCGGTGTTGGCGCCGTCGATCTCCTCGGGCGTGGTGGCCTCGATCAGCACCAGGCCCGCCACCTTGTCCGGATCGCGCGCGGCGAACATCCGGGTGTAGAGCCCGGCCATGGAGTGGCCCATCAGGATGAAAGGTCCAGGTTCGCCCGACGCGGCGATCAGCTTCTCCAGGTCGTCGGTGATGGTGACGGCGTCGCGCGGCTTCGGCCCGGGATCGGACCAGCCCATGCCGGCGCGGTCATAGGCGCAGGAGCGGATGCCCTTGGCGGTCAATTTCTCCTGGATCGCCGCCCAGTCCGCCGCCAGCCCGAAGGCACCCGGCTCCATCCAGACGGTGGGCCGCGCTGCATCGGCCGGCGGCCCCGCGCAGACCAGCCGCAGCTTGCGCCCGCCGATATCCACATAGCGCCCGGACGGCGTGAACGGTCCGGCGGACGCCACCATCCCGGCGCCTCCGGCGATCCAGACGGTCAGGACGAGGAGCACCCCCAGCAGCATCCGCTTCATGTCCGCACCTAAGGATGCGTCGCGCAAGCCTGCAACCGCCCAACGACGACATCGCGCCGATATCTTCCGGGCGACCCGAAAGTTCGGTATCGAGGACCCATGAACACCGAACAGGTCCTCGACGAATTCCGCGGCGCCGGCGCTTTGCGCGAAGGCCACTTTATCCTGGCGTCCGGCCGTCACAGCCCGATGTTCCTGCAGAAGAACCTGGTCTTCCAGTTTCCCGAGCGCACGGCGCGCCTCTGCAAGGCGCTCGCCGAGAAGATCGAGGCCCGGTTCGGCAAGCCCGATGTCATCGTCTCCCCGGCCGTGGGCGCGATCATCCCGGGCTACGAGACCGCCCGCTGGCTGGACGTGCCCGCCATGTACGTCGAGCGCGAGGACGGCGCCTTCAAACTGCGCCGCGCATTCAAGATCACGCCCGGCGCCAAGGTCGTGGTGATCGAAGACGTGATCACCACCGGCGGCTCCTTCCGCGAGGCGACCGTGCCGATCGAGGCGGCGGGCGGCGTCGTGCTCTGCTGCGCCTGCATCGTCGACCGCTCCGGCGGCAAGGCGGACGTGGGCTATCCCCTGGTGGCGCTGGCGACGGTGGACGTGCCGTCCTACGCCCCCGACGAAATCCCCCCGGAGCTGGCGGCGCTGCCCGCCGAAGAGCCGGGGAGCAAGAGGCTGAAGGGGTGATGCTCTCTTTCAATCCGCTCATCCCGGCGAAGGCCGGGACCCAGACTCGAAGCTCAGCGGCGGATTGGACTGGCGTTGAGCGCATAGAGCCCACATCTGAGCTATTCCATCTGGGTCCCGGCCTTCGCCGGGATGAGCGGGGGTTGGATGTCTAAGCTGCGCCTGGGCGTGAACATCGACCACGTGGCGACCGTCCGGAACGCCCGCGGGGAGGGCTATCCGGATCCGGTGCGCGCCGCGGAGATGGCGCTGGCCGCCGGCGCCGACGGGATCACCGCTCACCTGCGCGAGGACCGCCGCCACATCTCCGACGCCGACATCGACGCGCTGGCCGTCACCTGCCGCCGCCGCGGCCGGCCGCTCAACTTCGAGATGGCGGTGACCCCGGAGATGGAGGCCATCGCGCTGGCCCACCGGCCGCACGCCGCCTGCCTGGTGCCGGAACGCCGCGAGGAGGTGACCACCGAGGGCGGCCTCGACGTGGTCAAAGGCCACAACACCATCGCGCCCGTGGTGCAGAAGCTCGTTGACGCCGGCATCCGCGTCTCCTGCTTCATCGACCCCGCCCTGGGCCAGGTCGCGGCCTCGAAGTCGGTCGGCGCTCAGGTGGTTGAGTTGCACACAGGCGCCTACTGCCAGGCCGTCCGAGAGCGCTCGCCGGACGCCGGGCGCCTGCTGCAGAACCTGAAGGCCGCTGCGACGGAGGCCGCGCGCCTGGGCCTGGAGGTTCACGCCGGCCACGGCATCGACTACGAGACCGTGAAGCCCATCGCCGCGATCCCCGAGGTCATGGAGCTCAACATCGGCCACTTCCTGATCGGCGAGGCGATCTTCATCGGCCTGGGCCCGGCCATCCAGCGGATGCGCGCCCTGATGGACGAAGCCCGCGCGGTGAAAGCGGCGTGATCATCGGCCTGGGCTCCGACCTCTCCGACATCCGCAGGATCGAAAAGACCCTGGAGCGGCACGGCGAGCGCTTCACCCATCGCATCTTCACCGAGATCGAGCGCGCCCGCTCGGAGCGCAAGAACGACCGCGCCGCCTCCTACGCCAAGCGCTTCGCCGCCAAGGAGGCCTGCGCCAAGGCGCTCGGCACCGGCATGCGCCGCGGGGTCTTCTGGCGCGACATGGGGGTGATCAACCTGCGTTCGGGCCAGCCCACCATGGCGCTGACCGGCGGCGCGCAGGCGCGGCTTCTGGAGATCATACCCCCGGGCCACAAGCCGGTGGTCCACCTGAGCCTCACCGACGACCATCCCTACGCCCAGGCCTTCGTGATCATCGAGGCCCTGCCGGAATAGGCTCAGCCGGCGAGCGCGCTCGCCAACCCCGCCGCCGCATCCATCGCTGGCCCCCAATCCCCGAACGCCGGCGCGGTCAGGGCCTTGGCCTGCGGATACCAGGGCAGGGCGTCGGTCCCCAGGCGGGGCCAGGCGGCCGGGGCGCCGAGGATCGCGACCTTTGCGCCGACCGCGCCGGCCAAGGCGCCCGTGGCGTTGGCGACGCAGACGGTGAGCGGGAGCGCACTCAAGAGGGCGGCCAGGCCGTCGATGTCCTCGCGGATGTCCAGGGGCGGTTCCAGGATCGCCACGCCGGTCTCGGCCCGGAACGCGGCCAGCTCCTCGGCGCAGTCGCCGTACTGCACATTGACGATCCGCACGCCCGGCGTCCGCAGCAGCGGCGCCCAGAGCTCGCGCGGCGGATATTGGCGCCGCCGGTCGCCCGCTGCCTTGACGCTGCGCCAACTGATCCCCACAGCGGGTGGGCCGTCGCCCAGCCACCTGCGCCAGCGCTCCGTCAGAACCGCGTGGGCCTGCAGATAGCCGCCGGCGTTGGGGAAGTCGGCCAGCGAGCGGCGGAACTGGCGGGGCAGGGAGCCCATTGGCGCCCAGAGGTCGATGCTGCGCGGACGCGTGAGCCCCGGCGTGGTCCGATAGGGCGTCGCGCCGACCCGCTCGGTGGCGTGGGCGACCACCTCGGCGGCCGGGAAGCTTCGGGCGAAGAGCTGAACTACCCGGGGTTCGACCGCGAGGCTGAGACGCGGCTGCGGGCCCAAGGCCGCCAACACGTCGGGCAGCAGGCTGGCGAACATCAGCTCGTCGCCCAGGCCCTGCTCGCCGACCACCAGCAGACGCCGATGGGCCAGGCGCGTCCCAGGCGTCCAGCGCCGCCCCGGTAGGTCGAACGCCAGCGCCTCGGGCCGATGGCGCGAGGCGCGCGCTTCATAGGCGTCCCAGCCATGCGCCAGGTCGCCGCGGGCCAGCGCCAGGGTCGCCTCAGCGAAGGCGATGGCGGCGAGGTCGGAGGGCTTCCTGGCTGCGCGGTGCGCCCGCTCGAAGTCGATCCGCGCGCCCTCCAGATCCCCCAGGTCGAACCGGGCGTTGCCGCGATTGTAGATCGCCGCGGCGAACCGCGGGTCCAGCCGCTCGGCCTCCTCGAAGAAGACGATGGAAGCCGCCGCCTGGCTGTCCTGGGTCAGAGTGACGCCCAGGCTGTTCCACAGCCGCGCCTCCTGCGGATTGGACAACAGGGCCTCGCGCAGCAGGATCACCGCCTCGTCGAACCGGCCCAGGTCGCGCAACGCCCGGGCCCGGCCATCGATCGCCTCCAGCCGCCGTGGGTCCAGGTGGCTGACCTGCGCCCAAAGCCGCTCGGCGACCTCCGTCAGCTCCATCCGGATGGCCAGGCCCGCAAGCCCGGCCAAGATCTCCGGATCGTCCGGCCTCGCGCTCAGCGCCGTCTCATATCCCGCGAAGGCCCCGGCCAGGTCGCCCGAGCGTTCCAGCGCCGCGGCCAGCGCGAGCGGAGTCTGCGCCACGGGCACGGTAACCGGGGTTGGCCGCCACACCGACATCCGCCTGATCCCTTCGCTCGCGCCGCGGAGGGATGGCTGTCGCGACGATCGGTCCCTCGGCCCCGTCGCTAGCGGCCAAGTCGGGCGGCAAGACGCCGCCTTTCCATTGTGATGGTTTCAACCTGGAACAGGCGGCGCCGCTCGGCGTCGGAGCCGTGAAGAAACCGGGCCGGCGGTGGCCGGCGTGTCGCGAAAGTTTCCGACGGCGCCGCTTGTATCCCCCGCGTTTCAACCGCTTGCGGCGTCGGCGCGGGACGTCATCCGGTCACACCCACGGGCACAGAACTTGCTCGCGCGGCGTCCAGCGCGTAGCTAACGGCCCGACCGCCTCGGCGGGCCTTCCCAAGGACTGTTCATGAACGACACCACCCAGGCTTCCGCGCCCCACGAGAAGTCCGGCGCGATGGCCGAGATCGTCGAGATCATCAAGACCGTTGTCTATGCCCTCGCGATCGCCCTCTTCCTGCGCGTGCTGTTCTTCCAGCCCTACACGATCCCGTCCGCGTCGATGGAGCCGAACCTCTACGAGGGCGACTACATCATCGTGTCGAAGTGGACCTACGGCTATTCGAAGTACTCGATCCCCTTCGCGCCGCCGATCGTCTCGGGCCGGGTCCTGGAACATAAGGCCCAGCGCGGCGACATCGTGGTCTTTGCCCTGCCGCACGATCCGCACGTCGACTACATCAAGCGCATCATCGGCCTGCCCGGTGACCGCATCCAGATGAAGCACGGCCTCCTATTCCTGAACGGCGTGCAGGTGCCGCGGGTCAACAAGGGCACGTTCCGCGAGGACAGCGGCTACGGCTTCATGCACGACGTCACCCGCTACCAGGAGACGCTTCCCGGCGGGAAGACCTTCATGACCAACGACTTCGGCCCCGACGGCGACCTCGACAACACCGACGAATACCTGGTCCCCGAGCACCACTATTTCATGATGGGCGACAACCGCGACAATTCCTCCGACAGCCGGGTCTCGCCCGAGGCCGGCGGCGTCGGCTACGTCCCGGCCGAGAACCTCGAGGGCAAGGCGCAGATCATCCTGTTGTCCTGGTCCAAGGGCGCCTCGATCTTCAAGCCGTGGACCTGGGTCCTGAACCTGCAGCCCAAGCGGTTCTTCAACCTGCTCCAATGACCGCGATCCGATGAACACCCGAGTTGCGGCGATCGCTGAGCTGGAGCGCCGCATCGGCCACGTCTTCGCCGACCGCGACCTCTTGGAGCGCGCGCTCACCCACGCCAGCGTCGGCGACGGGGCCAAGGCTGTGCGCCACAACGAGCGGCTGGAGTTCCTCGGCGACCGGGTGCTCAACCTCTGCGCCGCCGAGCGGCTGATGGCGCTCGATCCCGATGCACGGGAAGGGGAGATGTCGCGGCTGATGGCGGGGCTGGTGAACTACCACGCCTGCTCCCGCGCCGCCCGCGCCTGCGGCCTGCCCGACGCCATGCGCTTCTCCGCCAGCGCCAGCAAGGTCGGTGCGCGGGATAGCGACGCGGTGCTGGGCGATGCCTGCGAGGCGCTGATCGCCGCCCTCTACATCGACGGTGGCCTGGAGACGGCGCGGGCCTTCTTCCTGCAGTTCTGGGAAGAGGAGTTCAAACGCCTGGACGAGCCGCGCGCCAAGGACCCCAAGACCCAGTTGCAGGAGTGGGCGCAGGGCCGCGGCCTGCCGCTGCCCGCCTATGAGCTGGTCGCCCGCGAGGGCCCCGATCATGCCCCAACCTTCACCATCGCCGTCGCTGTCGAGGGCTTCACGCCCGAACGCGGCCAGGGCCGCTCGCGCCAGGACGCCGAGAAAGCCGCCGCCCTGCATATGCTTCTGAAACGCGAGGGCGCCGAAGCGTCCTCCTCCCACCCATCGGACACCCGCTTATGACTCGCCCAAATGACCAGTAGGGCCGGCTTCGCCGCCATTATCGGCGCCCCCAATGCGGGCAAATCGACCCTGACCAACCGCCTGGTCGGGGCCAAGGTCTCGATCGTCACCCAGAAGGTGCAGACCACCCGCTTCCCGGTGCGCGGCGTGGCCATGGCGGGCGAGGCCCAGATCGTGCTGGTCGACACCCCCGGGATCTTCCAGCCGCGCCGCCGCCTGGACCGCGCCATGATCCGCGCCGCCTGGGGCGGCGCCCAGGACGCCGACGTCATCGTCCATCTGGTCGACAGCCAGGCCGAACTGGCCGCCGAGGAGCCGGGCGCCAAGGCCGCCGACAAGCGCGCCGCCATCGACGTGGAGTCCATCGTCGAGGGCCTGAAGGCCGCCGGCAAGACCGCCATCCTGGCGCTCAACAAGATCGACGGCATGAAGCGCGACACCCTGCTCGCGCTCTCGAAAAAGCTTTTCGATACCGGGGTCTACTCGGAAGTCTTCATGATCTCCGCTGCTGATGGCAACGGCGTCGACGACCTGAAGGACCGCCTGGCCGAGCTGATGAAGGAAGGCCCCTGGTTCTATCCCGCCGAACAGACGGCCGACATCCCCGTGCGCCTGCTGGCCGCCGAGATCACCCGCGAAAAGCTCTACCTGCGCGTCCACGAGGAGCTCCCCTACGCCGCCGCCGTCGAGACCACCGCCTTCGAGGAACGCCACGACGGCTCCGCCCGCATCGAGCAGACCATCTACGTTGAGCGCGAAAGCCAGCGCCCGATCATCCTCGGCAAGGGCGGCCAGACCCTGAAATGGATCGGCCAGAAGGCCCGTGAGGAACTCTGCGAACTCCTCGACCGCCCGGTGCACCTGTTCCTGCACGTCAAGGTCGACGACAAATGGGCCGACAAGCGGGAGTTCTACGGCGACGTGGGACTGGATTTCGACGCGTAGGGTGTCAGCGCTTTAAACGGCGCGTCATCCCGGCCGCCCGAAGAGGCGATCCGGGACCCAGGAGCAGACGCACAGCCTGAACCTCTGGGTCCCGCTCTTCGCTACACGACAGTCGGGATGACGAGCTTTTGTGGACGTCTGAATGGGAAGCCTAAGCCCGCGCTGCCATTCCTAGCGAAGCGGCAGGGAGCCAAGAAAACGCCGTGGGCTGGCGCGCCGCGGCGTTCTCCTGAGCGTCGACGCCCGAACGATCAGGCGGTGGCGAGCGTGCCCACGCGGCGGCGGCGAAGCAACGCGCCCGTGGCGGCTCAAGGCCCCGTCTTGTCGCTTGACGTAATCGTTTACGAATGTAATCGATAGGAAGCGATTACGAGCGTAATCATGGGGGCGGCACTTGAGATCGCAAACGTTCGCGCTCATCGCGGGACTGGCTTCGTCGGTGGCGCTGCGCGCTCAGGCCCAGGCCCCGCCGCAACCGGCGCAAGCCCAAACGCCTCAGCCGGCGGCGACGGCAGAGCCTGGCAAGACGAAGACCGTCGAGGCGGTCACCGTTACCGCGACGTCGCCCGACGCCATGCACGCCGCGATCGACCGGCGCAGCTACGGCGTCTCTTCCGACCTCGCCGCGACGACCGGCTCGACCAGCGACGCCCTGCGCAATATTCCATCCATCGCGGTCGATCCTGAAGGAAATGTCGCGCTGCGGGGCGACACCCACGTCACCATCATGCTCGACGGCAAACCCACCGGCCAGTTCAACGGTCCCGGCGCGGCGCAGGCCTTGCAGGCCATGCCTGCCAGCGCGATCGAGCGCGTGGAGGTGATCACCAACCCGTCCGCCGAATTCACGCCGGAGGGCTCGGCCGGCATCATCAACCTGATCAGCAAGAAGGTCCGTAAGCCCGGCGTCACGGGTACGATGCGCGCTGTCTACGGCGATCGCGGGCGCCGCCAGCTCGGCGTCAGCGGCGCCTACAACGCCGGGACCCTGGCCGTATCGGCGGACGCCTACGCGCGGCGCGACCCGCAGCCGGCGGAGACGCAAGACGCCCGCGAAGTCTTCGACGGCGCCGGCCATCAGCTGACCGCGATCCAGACCCGGAACCACGACTTCTCGCATTTCGACTCCTGGGGAGGCCGCGCCGGCGCTGACTTCGACGCGGACGCCAAGACCCGCCTCAGCGCCGAGGCCCGCTACAACGTCTTCAGCATCGAGACTCTTTTCAACCAGCAGTTCCAGGGCGAGGGGCAGAGCGATCCTGTCGACGAGCGGTTCCTCGAACTCGGCCGGGGAACCTTCGCGCGCAAGGACGCGGCCTTCGACTCCTCGCTGCGCCGGGTCCTGCCCGGCGACGACCATACGCTGAACCTCGACCTCAGCCGCGAGCAGATCCACGAAGAGCGAGACGGCGCCTTCAACCAGGCGTTCAGTCTGCCAGACGAGTCCGCGCAGTTCTTCGAGATCCGCACCCTGAACCTGCTGAACCGAGGCCAGGCCAGGGCGGACTATGCTGCGCCCCTGCCGACAGGCGGCCGCCTGAAAGCCGGCTTCGACGTGCGCGCCGACGACAACCGCTACGACACGGCGGGCGTCCGCGGCGCGCCGATGGCGGGCGCCGAGCCGGACCTGACCCAGACCAACCTGTTCCGCTATCGCCAGACCGTCGGTGCGGCCTACACGACCTATGAACAACCGTTTGGGGACTGGGCGGTCCTGGGCGGCCTGCGCCTGGAAGAGGTGGTTCGAGATCTCGATCAGGTCACGCTCGTCCAGACGAACCACACGAGCTATTTCCGCGCGTACCCGTCCTTGCACGCCCAGTACAAGGTCAGCGACACGCAGCAGTTCACCGCCAGCTATGCGCAGCGGGTCCAGAGACCAAACCCTGAGGACCTCAACGTCTTCCGCATCCAGTCCGACGCGATCACCTTCCGCGCCGGCAATCCCGACCTGCGCCCGCAGACCACCCAGGCGTTCGAAGCGGCCTACCAGTACCGCAGCGGCGGGACCTACTATCTGGCGACGCTCTACTATCGCCAGAACGAGCACGGGGTCACCGACGTCATCACCCCGCTGCCGAACGACATGTTCCTGAGCTCGAAAGCCAATCTCAGCGACAGCAAGGCGGCGGGCCTCGAACTGGTGGCCAATGGCCATCTCACCCCCAGCCTGACCTACAACGCGTCCGCGAACCTCTACTGGAATCAGATCGACGCGCAGGGGCAGGGTCTTCAGCAACTCGCCGACTTCGCGGCCCGCCGCTCGGCGACGGTTCTTGGCGGGCGCGCCACCTTGAGCTGGCGGGCGACGCGGGACGACACCTTCCAGGCCAACGCGAACCTCCTGCCCAAACAGCTTGTGCCGCAAGGCCATGTCGAGGCGGTCCTGATGACCTACATCGGCTACCGCCACAGGTTCCGCGACGATCTGTTCGGGGTCGTGACCATCAACGACCCGTTCACCGCCGTGCGCGCCACGCAGGTCATCGAGACGCCCCTGCTGCGGGACCGTAAGGTCCAGGACATCCATCTTCGCGGCGTCTTCTTCGGCCTCACTCGCACCTTCGGAGGCGGTGGCAAGCGGCCGGCGGCGCCGGGGCTGGACCTCACGCAACCCTGACATTCGCGGCCCCGACATTCGCGATCCGCCCGCGCCCGATGCTAAGACGCGTTGATGGAATTCGAAGACGACGCCTTCGTGCTCTCGGCCCGGCCGTTCGGTGAGACCGGCGCGATCGTCGAGCTGCTGACGGCGAACCACGGCAAGTATGCCGCCCATGTGGCCGGCGGCGCCTCGCGCAAGATGAAGCCGTTCCTGCAGGCCGGCGCGGCGGTGGGCGTCCGCTATCGCGCCCGGGTCTCCGACCAGCTGGGGGCGGCCAGCCTGGAGCCGGTGGGCGAGGGGCCCTCGGCCCTGTTCGATGACGCCCTGGCCTTGGCGGGGCTCTCCGCCGCCGCCGCCGTGGCCGCCGGCGCATTGCCCGAGCGCGAGCCGCATCCGGGCGCCTATCTGGCCTTCCAGGCGCTGAGTGAGGCGCTCACCGCCATCGAAGATTGGCCGGCGGTCTTCGTGCGCTTCGAGGCCGGCCTGTTGCAGGAACTGGGCTTCGGCCTCGACTTCTCCAAGTGCGCCGCCACCGGGACCACCGACGACCTGGTCTATGTCAGCCCCAAGACCGGCCGCGCCGTCTCCCGCGCCGCCGGCGCCCCCTACAAGGACCGCATGCTGACCCTTCCGCCCTTCCTGCTCTCCAGCCAGTCGCGCCTGGGACCCGGCGACGTGGGCGCGGGTCTGGCGCTCACCGCCCACTTTCTGGAAGCCTTCATCTTCAACCCGATCAACCGCCCCCTGCCGCCGGCGCGCCTTTGGCTGGTCGACCGGCTGAGCGAGGCGGGACGGCTTTAGCGGCGGTCGCGCCCCCAACCTTCACGCCGGCCGCCTTGATGAAGGGGTCGACCGCCGCCTGCCGGTCGGCGGCGAAAATCTCGTCCGACCGGGCGGCCAGCGTGCTCGACAGCAGGCCTTCCGCCTGCACGGCCAGCGAGACGTCGCCGGGCGCCGCCAGGAGCGCCTCGCCCTCGGCCTTGTCGGGCAGCGGCGCCACCTCCGGCGTCGTGCAGCCGAGCACGCCGGTGAGCGAGCGGACGCAGTATTCCCGCTCCAGGAACCCCGCCAGTGTCCAGCGATAGCGGTCGGAGCCCCCGGCCGCCGGCCGCACCTGCGTCACGGAGGCATTCACGAACAGGACGCGGCGGACCACCATCTCCTCGCGGCGGCCGGCCTTCACCAGGCTCAGCGGCAGGTCGAGACTGGCGGCAACCGTCGTGTGGTCGCTGCGGGCGATCACCACCTCGGCGGCAGGTGGTGAAGCGGGCGGCGTGTCAGCCTGGATCATCGCGGGCTACGAGGGCGTGACGGGCTGAGGGGCCCGCGGCAGGGCAAAGCGGACCGGGATGCGGATCATGCCGTCCGTTCCCCCGGCCTCGTCGATCTGCGCGGGGTCCATCTGGAACAGGGCTGTCATTCGCATGGCCGCCGACTTGAAGTCGCTGGCGGTGGCTTGAGTGATGCCGGTGCCCGTGTCGGCGGACAGATCGACCGGCCCGACGCTACAGCCGTACAGGAGGCCGTCGCTTGCAATTCGGCAGGTCATGGTCAGCGCGGCCGACACGTTCGCCTTGGCGGCCTCGGCCGGATAGAGCGCGACCAGGTCGTCGCCGGTCGGCTTCTTGATCCAGATCGACTTGAACGCCGCCGGCTGAAGGCCGTTGAGCCGCGTCCTCGGCTCCGCCGCGCGCGGCGGCAGCACGTAGTGCTCCGGCGCATAGCTGGCCGGTGTCTTGACCGCCACCGGCGCCGCGACCCTGCCGTGGAGGTCCGGCAGGAAGTCGGGGTAGCGGGTCGTCGGTGGGCCCACGGGCGGTCCGCCCAGCATGGCCGGATGGTCATTGAACTCGATGGTGTAGAAGCCGGCGGGCGGCAGGACGGCGTCGTGCGCGGTGAGCTTGGTCTTCAGCCGGATGACGCCGATCACCCGCACCGCGGCCTGTTCGAACGCGGTCTGCAGGTCGGGCCGCTCGGCCGCGCCGCCGTAGTGATAGCCCTTGCAGCTCTCGAACCGCCCGCTGCCAAGGTTCGGTGCGCATTGGAGCGTGACCCAGCCGGTCAGTCCGGCCTTTTTTGCCTCCGCCGGCCATTCGCGCTGCACGTCGGCGGCGGTGGCGATCACCGCGAACGGCGAGCCCTTGATCTCGCAGTTGTGCAGCTCGCGGTTCGCGTCGGGCTTGCACAGGAATGTCTCGCCGGGGCCGACCAGTTTGGCGGCGTCGGCGGGCTCCAGGTGGCTGGGCTGCGCCGACCAGGCGAGGCCGCCGATTCCGACGCTGAGCGCTGCGGCGACGACGAGGCCCATCCTACGCATCGAGCCTGCGGGCAGGGGAGACTTCAGCATGGCGATCCGCTCCTTCAGGGGATGGTCGGCGCCGGCCGGCCAATGGCAGCCGAACGGCAGGGGCTGACTGGCGATCTGGGTCTTGAGCAGAAGTTCGGCGTAGGCGCGCCGCTGCGCCGGGAAACGGCCGATCACGGCGGCGTCGCAGGCCAGTTCCTGGTCGATGCGGAGCGCGCGGACGGCCAAATGGACCAGCGGGTTGAACCAGCTGACGCATTGGGCCGCGCAGGCGAGGGCATTGATCGCGGCGTCCCCGCCGGCCAGGTGCGCCCGCTCGTGCGACAGGATCAGGGCCCGCTCGTCGGGGGCGAACCGGGCCTCGAAGTCGGCGGGGGCGACAATGCGCGGCCGGAAGACGCCGACCACCGCGGGCCCCACGTCCGGGCTCTCGGCGCGGAACAGGCCTTCTGTCTCCGATGGCGCGAGCCGCCCCATCGTCGCCGTGAACCGGCGCTGGCGCCACAGCACCAGCGCCCCGGCCGCCAGGGTCCCCGCCAGCCAGGCCGCGAACAGCAGGGTCAGGGCGTCCGGCCAACCGGTCTGCGCGCGAGCCGGCGCCTGGGCCACGAACTCGTCCGCCATGCTGATCGCGGCGGTCTCGGCGCTGCGCACCATCGGGCTCATCGGCGTGACGAGTTGGGGATGCGGCAGGAGCACAGCGGCGGCGGCGGCCAGCGGCGCCAGCCACAGGGCATAGGCCGCGCGCGCCCCGAACCGGCTCCGCACCAGCTTGCGCACCGCGAGGACGAACAGCACCGCCGCGCCCGCGGCCAGGTTGGCCTTCAGCAGGCCCATCAGGATCGCATCGATCACGGCTCGAATCCCTCGATCAGCTTCTTCAGCTCGGCGATATCTTCGGCGGTCAGCGCGCCCTTTTCGGAGAAGTGGCTCACCAGCGGCGCCAGCCGGCCGTCGAACAGCCGGTCCAGCAGGCCCTGGCTCTCGGCCTCCAGCCAGGCGTCGCGGGCCAGCAGTGGGCGGTAGAGGTAGCGACGGCCGTCGCGCTCGGCGCCGATGGCGCCCTTGTTGAGCAGGCGGTTGATCAGGGTCTTCACCGTGGCCTCGGACCAGCCCTGGCCCTCGGCGACTTGCGCCGTGATGTCCTCCGCGCTCAGGGGCTCGCGGGTCCAGAGCGCCCCCATGACCACGCTCTCGGCCGTGCTGATCTTCATGTTTACACCCGTAATCGTTGCCTATCGATTACACCGGTAAACGATGGAGTCAAGTGACATCCCCGAGGATGTTATCCCGGCCGCAGCGAAGCGGAGAGCCGGGACCCAGGGGGTTCCGCAGTGCGACGGCTCCTGGGTCCCGGATCGGCTCTTCGGCCGTCCGGGATGACGATGGAGAGGGACGAATTCGCGTGGATAGATCGATCCGCCGCGGCGACGGCCACCGGAAATCTCCGCTAGAGTGCCGGACGCTATGAGCCCGATTCCCCTCCCATGACCGACACCACCACCGCTCCGCCGCCCGGCGCGCCCGGCGACCGCATCATCGACGAGCCGCTCTCCGAGGCGCTCAGCCGCCGCTACCTGGCCTATGCGCTCAGCGTCATCACCGACCGGGCGCTGCCGGACGTGCGCGATGGGCTCAAACCCGTGCAGCGGCGCGTGCTTTACGCCATGCGCGAGATGCGGCTGAACCCCGACGCCGCGGCGCGCAAATGCGCCAAGGTGGTCGGCGAGGTGATGGGCGGCTATCACCCGCACGGCGACCAGTCGATCTACGACACCCTGGTGCGCATGGCCCAGGACTTCGCCCAGCGCTATCCGCTGGTCGACGGCCAGGGCAACTTCGGCAACATCGACGGCGATAACCCCGCCGCCATGCGCTACACCGAGGCCAAGCTCACCGAGGCGGCCACCCTGCTGCTCGACGGCATCGACGAGGACGCCGTCGACTTCAAGGCGACCTACGACGGTCAGGACACTGAGCCGGTCGTCCTGCCCACCGGCTTCCCGAACCTGCTGGCCAACGGCGCCACCGGCATCGCGGTCGGCATGGCCACCTCCATTCCGCCGCACAACGCCCATGAGCTAATCGACGCCTGCCTGGCGCTGCTGGCCAATCCGGACGCGACCACCGCCGACCTGATGGCCCACGTGAAGGGCCCCGATTTCCCCACCGGCGGCGTCATCGTCGAGCCGGCCCGGTCCCTGCTCGAAACCTACGAGACCGGCCGCGGCGGGGTGCGCCTGCGCGCCCAGTGGTTCAAGGAAGAGACCGGCCGCGGGACCTACCAGATCGTCGTCACCCAGATCCCCTATCAGGTGAAGAAGGCCGACCTTGTCGAACAGCTGGCCGAGCTGATCGAGGCCAAGCGCGTGCCCCTGCTGGGCGACGTCCGCGACGAGTCCGCCGAGGACGTCCGCCTGGTCCTCGAACCCAAGTCCCGCAACGTCGAGCCGGAAGTCCTGATGGAGAGCCTCTTCAAGCTCTCCGACCTGGAGAACCGCTTCAGCGTCAACCTGAACGTCCTCGACGCCCGCGGCACGCCGGGCGTGATGGGCCTGAAACAGGTGCTGCAAAGCTTCCTCGACCACCGCCGTGAGGTGCTGGTCCGTAGAGCCCGCCATCGCCTCGGCAAGATCGAGGCCCGGCTGCACATCCTCGACGGCCTCCTGATCGCCTACCTCAACCTCGACGAGGTGATCCGCATCGTCCGCTACGAGGACGAGCCCAAGGCCCGGTTGATCGAGACCTTCGAGCTCTCCGAGCTCCAGGCCGAGGCGATCCTCAACACCCGCCTGCGCCAGCTCGCCCGCCTGGAGGAGATGGAGCTGCGCCGCGAGCACGCCGAGCTGGCCGAAGAACGCGACGGCATCCTCGGCATGCTGGCCGACGACAAGGCCCAGTGGAAGCTGGTGGGCGAGGGGCTGAAGCACACCCTGGCCACCATCGGCGCCGCCACCACGCTCGGCAAACGCCGCTCCGTCTTCGCCGACGCCCCGGAGGTCGACGCCGAGGCCGCCATCGAGGCGATGATCGTGCGGGAGCCGATCACCGTGATCCTGTCGGACCGCGGCTGGATCCGCGCCGCCAAAGGCCGGGTCGACGACCCCTCGGAGCTGAAGTTCAAGGAGGGCGACAAGCTCGCCTTCCTGGTCCCGGCCGAGACCACCGACAAGCTGCTGATCTTCGCCTCCGACGGCCGGTTCTTCACGCTCGCCTGCGACAAGCTCCCCTCGGCCCGCGGCCACGGCGAGCCGCTACGGCTGATGATCGACCTCGACGACCGCGTCGGCATCGTCGACGTCTTCGTCCACAAGCCCGGCGCCAAACGCATCCTGGCCAGCAAGGAGGGCTACGGCTTCATCCTGCCCGAAGAGGAAGCCATCGCCTTCCGCCGCGCCGGCAAGCAGGTCCTCAACCCCGGCCCCAAGGGCGCCCTAATCAGCCTCCTCCTGGGAACCGCCGACCAGCTCGCCGTCATCGGCGACAACGGCAAGATCCTGATCTTCCCCACCGCCGAGCTCCCGGAGATGCCCCGCGGCAAGGGCGTCAAGCTCCAGACCTACCGCGAAGGCGGCCTGCGCGACGCCATCGCCTTCGCCGAGGCCGAGGGCGCCGCCTGGATCGACACCGCCGGCCGCACCCATACCTGGCCGGAGTGGCGCGAGTGGCTCGGCAAACGCGCCGCCGCCGGCAAACTCGCCCCCCGCGGCTTCCCGGCAAGCAAGCGGTTCCGGCCGAAGTAACCGCATCGTCCGCTCCCGTAAGATCCTGCGGAGATCAGGCTAAGCTATTGATGTGGCGCGGTATATCGGACTGAAGACCTAGGCCTTTGGTCTTAAATCCCATCGCTCACCCCCAAATTCCTGTCATCCCGGCCGCAGCGAAGCGGAGAGCCGGGACCCAGGAGGTTCTGCAGTGCGGTCGCCCCTGGGTCCCGGCTCATCCCTGCGGGATGTCCGGGATGACGGAAATTGGTGCGAGTGGCTCCCTCCGCTTGCCGCCTATCCAACCCGGCGCGACAACACCACCATGGCCCCCAGCGACGACCACGCCCCACCGACCCGCTACATCGAACGCACCCACGCCTGGTACGCGGCCCTCGGCTACCCGCAGCCCTACCGCTACGCCCAGTTCGCCGAGGTCCCGTTCACGCGCCTCAGCCTCCCGCTAGCCCAGGCCCGCATCGCGTTGATCACCACCGCCGCGCCCTACCGGCCGGAGCTCGGCGACCAGTCGGCCCGTGCGCCCTACAACGCCGCCGCCAAGTTCCACGCGGTCTATTCCGGCGACACCGCCCACGACCACGACCTGCGGGTCAGCCACGTCAGCGTCGACCGCGCCCACCTGGGCGACGACGCCAACTGCTGGTTCCCGCTGCCGGCGCTCCGCCGAGCCGCCGCCAGCGGCCGCATCGGCGCCGTCGCCGCCCGCTTCCACGGCGTCCCCACCACCTACAGCCAGCGCCAGACGCTGCAGGTCGACGCCCCCGAAGCCCTGGCCCGCTGCCGCGAAGACGGCGCCGACGCCGCCATCCTGGTCGCCAACTGCCCGGTCTGCCACCAGACCCTCAGCCTCACCGCCCGCACCATGGAAGCCGCCGGCCTCCCCACCGTCCTGATGGGCGCCGCCAAGGACATCGTCGAACTCTGCGGCGTCCCAAGGTTCCTGTTCAGCGACGTCCCCCTAGGCAGCGCCGCGGGCCTCGCTAACGACGAGGCCTCCCAGGACGCCACCCTCGATCTCGCCCTCAGCCTCCTGGCCCAAGCCCCAGGCCCCCGAACCACCGTCCACAACCCGCTCCGCTGGCCTGGCCCGCCTGGCTGGCGCGCAGACTTCATGAACCTGGCGGGGCCGTCAGCGGAGGACCTGGCGCGGGAGCGGGCGCGGAACGATGAGGCGAGGGCGGTGGCGTTGGGGGTGCGGTCCACAATTTATTAACTATGGCCCGTTGCGGATGATCTCGAATCAGTGGCCCGGTTGATTCGCCTCGCCCTTGTGCTTCTGTCTGGCTGGATCGTAAACGGTGCTTTGAAGGCGATCGAGGCGGCTCCGCCTTTGAATCCTCCGGTCGGGCCCGTTCCAGCGAGGGTGCTCGCAGCAGTTGCCTCGGCGACGTTTCTGCTGCTGTTCATGGGCGCTGCGGCCCTTTCGGTAGCCGCGGTCATTGATGCGATTGTTGCAGCGGCACAAACCAAGCAGTGAGCAACCCTGCGGATGCCACCGCGCCTTAAAGGTTTCGGTGACAGCGCACTCAATGCGGCGCCGCTTGGTTTGGGTAAGCCGCGGTCGGGCAGGTTCAGCCCTCGCTCAGGGCCCCGCCCCTATCCTGCCCGCCGTAGAACAGCCGCAGGATCAGAACCCGTTCGCCGCTGACGACAAATGCCGCCGTCACCCGGCGCTCAAAACCGATCACGCGCAGTCCTGACCGGATGTCGTCGCGACGCGTCCCGCGCTCCGCGCCGATGTCGAATCCGACCAGCCAGGTTTCGATGCGCTGGACGTAGGCCAGCGCCACCGCCTGCGAAGCTTCGGCGGCGATGTAATCGTAGACCGCAAGCAGGTCTGCGCGCGCGGCCGGCGCGACGACCACCGAGCGCCGGATCACTTGGCGGAGCGCGCCGCGTGGTGGGCGAGGATGGCGGCGTGCACATCGTCGAGGCTGATCGCGCTGTCCGGATCGGTCACCATGGCGTCGTAGGTCGGTGCGACCTCCTCAACCAGCCATCGCTCGACGGCCGCGTCGCGCTCCTTGAGCGCGCGCAGGCCCGCGCGGACCACCTCGCTCGCCGAGGCGTAGTCGCCGGCCGCCACCTTGGCGTCGATATAGGCCGCCTGTTCGGCGGGCAGGCTGACGGTTCGTTTGGCGGCGGCGGACATGGGCGCCTCAATGCGGCGGGTGCGATGGTATGAAACTATCATACCGGCGGGGCCGGGACCAGCCCTTGGCTTGGCGGGACTTCTGCGGATTGCGTGACAGCTTTTCCAAAGCCGCACGCCGCCGGCCTCACCTCCGCCCTGAGCCCCCCACCGCTCAGCCGCCGGGCCTGGCGTAGGGGGCCTGGGCGTAGGCGACGTGCATGGCGCGCAGCCGGTCCTTGGCGCGCAGGGTCAGTTCGGTGACCATGGCAAACTGCTGGCGGCTGTCGGCGACATAGGCCTTGATCTTGTAGTGGGTGGCGAAGGGCGCTTCCGCCGCCATGACCTTGACCGGCGTCTCAGGCTTTCGAAGGGCGCTGGTTTCGGCGATCTCGGTCAGGGCCTGGCGCACCGCCGCGCCGTCGTGGTCCGCGTGGAGGTAGATGTGGGTCACGGCCAGTAGGCTCCGTTGGCCGCCGCTGTCGTTAGCGACGCTGCCCGACCAGATCTTTGCGTGCGGGACGATCACCTCGGTGTCGTCGGCAGTAACGATGTGCACGGCGCGCGTGCCGATGGCCTTGACCTCGCCATAGACGCCGTCGATCTCTATCCAGTCGCCGGGCTGGTAGGTGTTCTCCAGGATGGTCACCACCCCGGCAATCAGGCTGGCGACGTAGTCCTTCAGCCCGAAGGCCAGCGCCAGGGCCACCGTCGCCAACAGGGCCACGACGTCCTCGAAGGTCGGCTCGACCAGCAGGGGCACGATGATCGCCAGGCCGGCGATGCCGATCAGCAGCCGCGCGATGGGCGAGGCGCGCAGGATCATGAGCCGGAGATGCGAGGCCGCGCTCTCGGCCGCCCGGCGCACGATCCACCGCGTGATCTGGACGAGCAGGCTGCAGCCGATCACCACCGCCACAACCAGCGCGAGATGGCCCCAGGTCAGGTCCCGCAGGAAGCCAAGTTGAGGATCGGCTTTGCTCATGGCGCGCGTCCCCTGGCGAACCGACTCGCCTGGCGATCAGGCTGCGCGCTTAAGCCGGCGAGTTCTAGACCGCCAGCCTCCAAACCACCCCGTCCCGCACCACATGCCCCGCCGTCGGCGCGGTGAAGTGGGTGCCGATCACCAAGGTCTCCGTCCCCGCGAGGTCCCCGAACATCCGCGCCCGCGTCGCCGTCGACGCGGCCGGGTCGTAGTCGGCCGGAGTCGCCCATTCGGGGTGGGAGAGCTGGCAGGGGTGGTGGATGAAGTCGCCGGTGATCAGGGCCTCTTCACCCTTTGACCGGATGCGGACGCTGACGTGGCCGGGGGTGTGGCCCAGCGTCGGCTCCAGGGCGACCTCCGGGCAGACCTGGTGGTCGGTGGCCACGAGGTCGATAAGGCCCGCGTCCCACACCGGCTGGACGCTGTCGTGGAAATGGGAGCGTTCGGGGCGCTCCGCGTCCTTCTCTTCCGCCTGCCAGTATTCGAACTCGTCGCGGCCCAGCAGGTAGCGTGCGTTGGGGAAGGTCGGGACCCATTGGCCGTCCACCAGCATGGTGTTCCAGCCCACGTGGTCCACGTGCAGGTGGGTGCAGAGCACCACGTCGATGCTTTCGCGCGGGAAGCCGGCGGCGGCCAGGTCGGCCAGGAAATTCGTCTGCAGACCGCTCCAGGTGGGGATGTCGCGCTCCTTGTCGTTGCCGATGCAGGTGTCGACGACGATGCGCGCGCTCGGCGTCTCGACCACCAGGGCGTGGACGCTCATGCGCAGCTTGCCGTTCTCGTCGGCGAAGTGGGGCGCGAGCCAGACCATCTCCCTGACCGCGTCCGGCGTCGCCTGCGGCAGGATGAACCGCGTGCCGCCGGTCGCCTCCAGCTCCAGGATCCGCGTGACCGTCACGTCGCCGATACGCCAACTCAGCATGGGGGTGTCTCCGTGGGCCTTATCTATACCGCTCATCCCGCGTTGGCGGGGATCCAAGCTGAGGTCCAGGATAGCCCCCGCCGTCCGCGACACCCACAGGTTCGTAGGGCGCCCCTCCTGCGCGGGGATGGGCGGCGACAAAGTGGTGAGCCATAAGCTCCACCGTGCGTTACCCCCCGCATGGCGATCGACGCGCACGTCCTGCAGACGCTGAAACCGCAACCCTACGCGGCGCTGCGCGGCGAGGTGCGCGACGGCGACATCCTGCTGTGCTCGGCCACCGACGGCTTCTCCCGGCTGATCCGCTGGGCGACGAAGAGCCCCTGGAGCCACGTGGCCCTGGCCTACCGGCTGGACGAGGTCGACCGGGTGCTGGTGCTGGAGTGCGTGGACAAGATCGGGGTGCGCGCCGTGCCGCTCTCGACCTTCCTCGCCCGCACCAGCTCAGGCACGTCGCCCTATCCGGGCCAGATCCTGCTGGCGCGCCACACCGGCCTGGCGGCCAAGTCCCGCGCCAGGCCCTGGACGAAGATGGCGGCCTTCGCCTTCGAGCGGCTGGGCGACCGCTTCTCAGGCGCCGAGATCGTCAAGATCGGCCTGCGGATCGCGCTCGGCCGCTTCCGCCGCAAGATGCCCAAGAGCCTGGGGCCGAAGGACGAATACATCTGCTCCGAATACGTCGCCCGCTGCTTCCACACGATCGGGCTGGAGATTCCCTGGGACGGCCTGGGCTTCGTCGCCCCGGCGGACATCGCCAACGCGCCGCGCGTCGAGGCCGTGGCGCTGTTCAAGACGTGAGGCGAGGGCGCGCGCCAGAACACAATGTCGCTTAAAATTTGACTTTGGCGGATCTTGATGTTCTCTGTTTGTTCGTGACACGTAAGCCGGAAAAACAGGCCCGCGCCGAGGCCATGCTGGGCGAGCTCGCCGAGCTGGCCCTGATGGTGACGCGCGAGCTGGCGGTGCGGGTCCGCCAGAGCGAAGACGTGGACGAGACTGTGGCCCTGGCCGACGCCTTCCAGAAGACCTCGCGGGTGGTGCGCCTGACCCTGGCGCTGGACTTCAAGCTGGAACGGGACGCCGCCCGCGACGCGAAAAAAGCAGCTCGCGAGGCCGAAGCGGTCGCACCGCCGCCCGTCCCGCCGGCGCGCCCTGCGCCCAGTCGGATCGAGCAACGCAAGAGCCGCGTCCGCAACCTCCTGAACCGCCTGCTTTGGACCGAATCCGAGGGCGAGGAAGAAGACTATGAGGTGCTGTTCGACGACCTCACCGCCCGCCTCGACGAAGCCGCCCGCAGCCCCGACTTCGAAACCCTGCCCATCGAGGTCCTGGCCCGCCGCATGATCGCCGACATGAACCTCTCCGGCGACCTCACCTTAAGCCTCTGCGAGACGTCTACCGAGCGTGGGGAAGAAGGATCGCGCCAGCCCCCGCTGGCCGACACCGGCTAACTGCGC
>NZ_DATAPY010000057.1:0-16789 GCF_036264965.1 Phenylobacterium sp. | reverse complement strand
AAGGGCGCGTTCTTCGACCACGGCACCGGCATCGTCATTGGCGAGACCGCGGTGATCGGCGACGACGTCTCGATGCTGCACGGCGTGACACTCGGCGGCACGAGCGCGGATCGCGTCGACCGCCATCCGAAGATCGGCCGCGGCGTGTTCGTCGATCACGGCACCGGCATCGTCATCGGCGAGACCGCGGTGATCGGCGACGACGTCTCCATGCTGCAGGGCGTGACGCTGGGGGGCACCGGCGCCGAGCGCGGCGACCGCCACCCGAAGATCGGCAAGGGCGTCTTGCTGGGCGCGGGCGCCAAGGTGCTGGGCAATATCGAGATCGGCGACTACGCGAAGATCGCCTCGGGCTCGGTGGTGCTGAAACCCGTGCCGGCGGGCTGCACGGCGGCCGGCGTGCCGGCGCGGCTGGTCAACTGCCCGACCTGCGAGGAGCCGGCCAAGAGCATGGATCACACCCTGGCCGAGACCGTCTACGACTACGTGATCTGACGTTTTACGCCGTTCCTGGTTTTCGGGAGCGACGTGACCGGTTAGGTTCGCGCCGCTTTTGAAGACTCAAGGAGCCTGGCGTGGACGAACGAATGATCCGGAAGCTCGAGGGGCATCTTCGGGGCACCTTCGCCAACGCGCGCATCGCGCTGACGCCACGGCCCAAGCAGAAGGATTCCGCCGAGGTCTATATCGGCGAGGAGTTCGTGGGCGTGGTGTTCGAGGACGAGGACGGCGACGGCTCGTTCATGTTCGAGATGGCGATCCTGGCCGAGGACCTGCCGTAGGGCTTGGACCCTAGCGGATCTGCACGACATTCAGGCTGCCGGCCGGAAGCGCGGGGATCTGCGCTTCCGACGAGGGGCCGAGCCATGCCGCCCATTGCTCACGCGGCAGGATGACGATCTGACGGTTGTGGTAGGGCGCGATGTCCGGCCCCGGCTCCATGGTCAGCATGCTGAAGCGCTCGTCGCGCACCAGGCCCGCGATGCAGAAGAAGTCGTCGTTGGCGGCAGTGAACAGCCACTTCGATTTCGGCGGCTTGTCGCCGGTGAACTCGTAGAAGCCGTCAGCCGGGATCAGGCAGCGGCCGGTGGCGAAGCGGCGGCCGTCGGAGCGGAAGTTGATGATCGGCCCGCCCTTGTGCGGATTGGCCAAGCCCCAGCGCAGCTGCTTCAGCTCTGCCCCGTCGGGCGCGCCCACCAGGATCGGCGCCGGGTCGGTCGGGCGGATGGAATCGCGCGGCTCCAGGTTCGGCGCGCCGCCGGCCCAGTGGACAGGGATGTCAAGCCGTCTGAAAGCGTCGGCCAGGTGGTCCAGCGATTGCTTGAAGCGATATTCATTGCACATGGGGAGACCCCATGGGCATCGCCTTCGCATTGAGGCTGCGCACGTAATCGCCAATGTCCCTGGGCCAGGAGGCCGTCAGGTCGGCAAAGCGCGCTTGATCGCCTCCGAACAGGGCTCGCGTCGCCTCTTCATAGCCGGGCAGATCGCCGGCCAGGACGGTCATCACCCGATAGGTCGACTCTTGCGCCCGCCGGACAACGTCAGCCTCGCCTGTATCGCGTCGCGCCTGGTCGACCAGGCGGCGCAGGGTCGCTGAAGCGCCGCCGGGCTGGTGGGCCAGCCATTCCCAATGTCTGGGCAAGAGGGTGACCTCGCGCGCCGTGACCCCAAGTCTTGGGCGGCCGCGGGCGGGCTTCGAAGATGCGGTCGCAGGCGTCAGCCTCGCCAGGACGTCCTCAACCGAGCCTCTCAAGTCGAGCTCAACGGTTCGACCGGTCGCGTCCTCGAAGATCAGCAGCGGTTCATCGCGGCAGGCGTGGGCGGCGCGCGCGACGGCGGCGATCTCCCCGCGCGCAATCCGTTGGGCGTTCGCGAAGGCGGTCATGCCGGTCTGGGGGATTTGCGTGGTGGTCATCAACTTCTATTTTACCCGGATCAAACAAAAGCAAGCGGCGCGAGCGAATAGGCCCGGCCCCTGGCTCCCGATAGGCTTCGCGAAACACTCTACGGACACCCTAGGATCCGACGCGACGCGCCCGAATCCGCTGGAGCTGTGGCGGATCGCTTCGGAACTGACCGGCGCGTCCCAAGAGCGCGCCGCATGACGGGCAGCGCACCTCGTCGGCGTCCGCAAGGCCGGAGTTGACGTCGACCACCGCGCCGCAGGGCTTGCAGCGCCAACCTGCGGCCGGCGGCGCCAGCACGGGGCTCGCGGTCGCCGCCTTGAGATGCAGGATGGGCCGGCTGGGGCGTTCGGTCATGTTTGGTAGGGCTCTTGGGGTGAGGCGCATCGCCTTGGGAGCAAATCTGGGCGGGCCCGTGGCCGCATCGTCCACCAGCGCTTCCGCCTTCGCGGCGGTGGCCTCTCCGGGGGACGTAGACGGTGGCCGATCTCTACAAGTCGAGCGTCAATGCGATCGGGGCCGGAGTCCAGCAGATAGGTCAGCTCGTCGCGCCGGTGACGTCGATGGCGTCGCCGCGGGCGCCGAGGCGGGGATTGATGATCACCCGGCGGCCCCAGGCGTCCAGCGCGGTGGGCCAGGTCCTCGCCCCCCAGGGCAGGCTGATGACCTACCGCTGGCGTTCCGGCGCGCGGCGTCGCGTCTCGCGCGCCTGCAGCCGGTAGAACCGTGCGCCGCGCTCCAGCAACTCAGCGATCCGGCGACGGGCGGTGTCGAAGATCCGGGCGCGGGCGTCCGGGTCGGCCACCCGGTCGCGAAGCACGGTCTCCACGATGCGCATGCGCTCGCTTGGCCCGGGCGCTTCCATCTTTTGTCGCCCGCGCCGCTGAACGGTCCCAGGCGCTTGCGCCAGGTCCGGGCCTGGGCGGCCGGTGCGGGCCGCTAAGCGACGTGCGAGATCCTGCCAGTCCTCTGCTGTTGGGCCGGCCGCTGTCGCCGCCGGTCGCCCCTGCGGCCGAGAGGTTTCAGGCGCCGGGGCCCGGGCCGGGGCGGGATTGTGACGGCGCGTCCGGCGCTCCAAGTGGCGGGCGAGATCCTGCCGATCGCGTTCGGTGGGGCGATAGCCGTCCACCTCAAGCCCGGCGATCCGGCCGGCGAGCCAGACCTGTCGCCGAAAGCCGGCGGCGCCGCGGACCTGGGCGCGCATCCAGCCGCGATGCTCGGCGATCGCGACCAGGTCGCGTACGGTGTTCGGGTCGCTGCGGATCGCGACCAGCTCGCGGCCGCGGTCGCGGAAGCTCGGGGCGACGATGGTCGCATCGGCATAGTACGCAAGCCCGCCGCCCCATCGCGCGCGCTTCGTGAGATAGCGCCGACGCAGGGCATCGGGGACGTCGCCCACGTCGGTCGATCGCGCCGATCCATCGGGGCGCAGGGTGTTTGTCGCGGCCGGATCATCGGGCATGTTGCGTCTCCGGGTCCGCTGGCCGCGCGGAGTCGGAAATGAACCGCTCCACCCAGGCTGCGATCTCGGACTCGGCCGCCCCTTGTGGCGGCAGGGGCGCAAGGCCGGCCCGGTCGAGCAGCGGGACCACGGCCTCCAGGGTCAGGGGATCGGCCGCCGCGCCGCTCGGCTTGGGGCCTGGCCAAACAGCGCCCGCGCGAAGCGGTCGCGCCGCTACGGTCGGCGGCGGCCGCACCCGTCGGGTGAAGGCGCGCTCGCGATAGAAGGTGATCTTCCGGCCGCGGACCGGCGGCAGGCCGGCCTTGAGGACCAGCAGCCGATCGGCGGGCATCTGCAGAAGTTCCTGTGGCAGCATCAACGCGCGGCGGTGGTCGGATTCGCTCACCGACCGGCCGCCGCCGGAGAGGCCGCTCGGGCGGCTTCGGGTGCGGCCTGGCACCGTGGCGTAGCCGAGGCGCTCGGAGAGATCCCTGGCGACCCGCAGCTCCTTTGGGGCGAAGACCACCTCGGCGCCACAGTTGGCGATGATCTCCTCGGTGAGGTCGGGGCCATATTCGGCGCGCAGCTGGGCCGGACTCTGCAGGACGGGCAGGAGCCGCAGGCCGTAGCCCGCCACATAGGCGAATCCATGGGCGATGACGCCGGCGTGGCCCAGCCGCGCGAACTCGTCGAGCAGCACCAGGACCGGCACGGCATTGCACCCGGCGCTCGGCCGTTCGCGGGTGTTGAGATCAATCAAAAGTTGCAGGAGGAGCGCATAGAGCGGCGCGACCCGTGTCAGATTATCCGGCGTGACTCCGAGGTAGAGCGAGATTCGACGGCTGCGCAGGTCGCGCAGGTCGAAATCGCTGGTCTCGGTGGCGGCCCGAACATGGGGGTTCAGCCAGAGGTTCATCCGCGACGTGACGGTCTGGAGGAAGCTGCCAAGGTTGCTTCCCACCCCGGTCGTCTGGGCCAGGGCGGGTGAGGCCGTGAGGGCGACCATCGCCGCCAGCACGAGGCCGCGGCGCGCACGGGGGGATAGGGTCATTGTTCGACTCCGGTGTTCGGATTGAAGACGAAGGCCTGATGGGGCGAGGCGCGGCCGCCCCCGAAAACGTCCCAGGGCGCGCGCGATGAGACGGCGATTGTCGTCGACCGGCTCGAGCTCGCAGCCCGTGCGAATTGCGGTGCGGGCGGCCCCGCTGCGGCGGTCACCCGGGCGACATATCCATTTGCGAAGCCGCGGCGGGCGCCGCCGGTGTTGTAGCGCGACAGTGTCGCGCCGAGGGCGGCCGCGGCGGAGCCGGTCGTGCTCACCGACAGACGCCAATCGGCGACGAGCACCTTGGCCGAGGCGGCCAGGTTGCGGCACGGATCGAAAGCGTCCTTCAGGCTCAGGCCCAGCCGGGCGAGGTTGCGGACATTGATCTGGGCGAGGCCAACGTCGAAGTTCCGGCCCGCCCCCCGCAAGGCCTCCGCGGTGCGGACGGCGACCTCCGGCGTGGTCGGCGAGACCCGCTGTCCGCCCGGACCATTGATGCCGATGACCAAGGGATCGTCGCCGCTTTCCACCTGCACGACTGCCAGAAGCGTGTCGGGCGAGACTTGCGGCGCGCAGGCGGCCGCGAGGGACAGCACTGTGGTCGGGTCGAGGCGCATGGCGCGTCCTTTCGCCGATAGGTTGTCCGTCCAGGGGTCGAGCGGGGAGGGCGTAACCTCACCCGATCTCGCCGCCTCGTCCTGACGCCCTTGGCGACAGATTCTGGCGCGCTAAACGATGAAAGGAGTCGTCAGGTATTCGCTTTGGAACTCAAAGTTGAATTCGACTTTTGAGCGCTTCGGGGCCCGCAATGTCTGGTCACGATGTAGTGCAAAGGAGTCGAGATGCGTCATCAACTGGTCGACGGTGTAAATCAACATCGTGGGGGTGAATCAGCCGAGGACATCGCCCTATCTCCACGTCAGATTGAGTGCCTCTCCTGGGTCTTGGAAGGAAAGAGCTCGCGGGACATTGGCGTCATCCTCGGAATCAGCCACCGCGTCGTCGAGCGGCATGTGTTTCGCGCGTGTCAGAGGCTTGGGGTCAAGACGCGCCTGCAGGCGGTCATCCGCGCCCGGTCGCTCGGATTGATCGGAGACCCGCCGAGCTGGCGTCGGCCGCGCCGGTCGATTTAGTCGTCGTCCTCGTCCTCGCCGTCGAACGCCTCATCAAACATCCACTGCTCAAGGTCGGCCTTGAGCCGCTCGGCGCGCAGGGGGATTTGTTCGAAACTCTGGCTGAAGATTTTCACCAGGCTGCGTGGATCGAGCACGGCGATGTCTTTGCCGCTCCGCCGATCGAAGCGGCGCAGCATGGTGAGCAACAGCGACGCGGCGTGATTGTCGGCGGCGTGGATGGCGAAGCCCACCGACCCGAACTCGGCGGCGAAGATGATCCCCCACGGATCGGCGTCCACGACGCGAGCGAACCGGAAGATTTTGTTGAAGTCGATGCCGAGAGCGCCTGACTCGAAGCGCTGGTAGGTCCTGAGCGCGACGCCCATCTCCCGGGCCATATCCGCCGTTCGGTATCCCTCGCGGACGCGGAGACGCTTCAGGACCTGCGACAGCGTCGTGCGGCGCTGTGTTTCACTCTGGCTCCGCGAAACATCCATGCTGCCCGACGCAATCAACTTCAGATTGTCACATACTCCTACACCAAATGGTTGCGACGCAAAGTCGAGCGTTGGGGGCATCCGAACGGCCTGGCTCAGCCATCGCTTCTGGCAGGGCGCACGCGACATCGAAACTCAGGACCGTTTGGGCCGATGATGGATAGGACGGATATTTTAATAAAATCAAACGATTATCGCCATTCGGGTGCAAATTGCGTGCAGTCGACTGTCGAAGAATCGCGTACGTCTTCGCGGGTTCGGCTTGGCCCGATGCTGCCTTAGCGCCAGGAGAGCTGGTTCTTTGGGAGCTTGCCGGTCGGATCGAACACGGTGACTCGATGCGGCAAGTCCGGCCCCCAGCGCCACAGCACGAGGTTCTGGTCGTCCTCGGTGGCGCCGTTGGCGAAGCTCGGTACGAGGATGCCCGCGACGCCCGCGCCGAGGAGCTTTCGAACGACGCCCCAGGACGCCGGCTCACGGCCGGCGATGAGGTCCGAGCCCCAGGGGCAGGCCAGATCGCCCAACGCCACACCTGCCGCCGTCCTGTCCGCCTCGGTCCGTAGATCCGCGATGTCGTCACAGTCGATGTCGTAGCTGCAAAGGACATAGGGCGTCAGACGGTGCGCAAAGCCGCTGGAAACTTCCCGAAATGCGGTCTTGTAGCTGAGAGAGAGGTAGAGCGTTTCGAGGCCGAGCCAGTTGAACCGGCGACCCTTCAGAGCGGCGCCGACGCCGGAAAGGGGACTCCAGGACCAGGCGGGATCGTGGGCCCGGAAGCCCTCGCCCCTAAAGCGCACCTGTAATCCTCAAGCGTATCCGCCGGTCGCCAGATGATCGACGTAGTCTCGCACGGCCGTCGCGCTGCCAGTCTTGACCAGGGCCTCAGCTGTGCGCCCGCCGAAGGCCGGGATCGGCTCGGCGCGATACCAGGCCATGGCCTGCGCCGGGCTGCCAGCCCATCCCTGGACGAGACTGATGATTTCCAGCATCTCGCGAACCCGGCTCTGGGCCTTCGGCCCATCCCGCCGGCTGGACTTCTGGAACACTTCCCGCGCAAGACCCGCTGTATCCGCCAACTGGGCCTTGGACATGCTGAACGCCTCGGCGACGTCGTCGACCCTGACGCTACCGCGTTCATCCATCAGGCTACCGATCGACAGGCGGCGCGGCGCTTCAACAAGCGCCTTGCGGCGTCGGCGCGTACGGACCGCTTCCACTCTTGCTGCTTGCGACATGTGCCGTTCCTTTGACCTATTTATCGGTCAATATATGGTAGAAGGTCGATCCTGGCAAGCGACGCTGTCGGCAGCGCTGCGCGCCACCCGCAACGGCACAAAGTTCCTATTTTGTTCTTGACGCACAGTCTCGAATAAGAGATGTTGCTGACGCGTCGATCACTGCCCCGCGCCATCCGCCGTTAGGCGGACACGGCCCGCAGCAAAGAACCCACGCGCTCCCAGTCTCTTCGCAGCGGCAAAGCCGCTGCGCGCGCCCGCTGCTGTTGAGCGCGGGTCATCCTCATGAGGAGAGCACGAATGGTCTATGACCAGATCGATCCCGCGCGCCTGGAAGGCGACGCGCTTACGCGATGGTACCTCCGTTCACCCGATGACATTGAGCAAGAGCGCCAGGAAGCCGCCGCGCAGCGCTATCAGAACTTTTTTGGCGGCAACGCCGGCGTCGATCCTGATCCCGGGCTCGACGCCGGATTGGAAACACCCTCCCAGGATGGGGACCCAGGATCCGACGGGGGAAACGAGGCGCCGGCCAAAGACGTCGAGCCCGAACTTAGCTGGGTTCAGGTCGGCCCCGACCGGTGGCGTAGCGTAAATGCTTCCGACGATATGTCGCCGGTTTCGGGGGGCGACGCCTCCATATGGGTATCAGCTCTCTGGCGTGAGCAGCCGCGCAGCGACTCTCGAGTGCAATTTGCACGCGCCCCCCGGTAACCTATTGAAAACATTTATGAGTCTGTCCAGTCCGACAAGGGGCCGACGGACGAAAAATTAGTCAATAAAAACAATGACTCATAGCCGAAGTTCGGGCTGCGCCAACCTGCGATATAGGCGCCAATTGCACACGGATTCTGCTAAGTGATTGAAAAAACGCTGAAAGGCGTCCAGCGAAGCGTTACCTTAAAATATGAATAAAATCAATATGTTATCCATTACCCCCATGATGGATTGGACACATAGTTTAATTTAATCAAGTAGTTGTGCATGGCCGCGTGCAAATCCCGTGCACTCGTCTTTCGTGAAATCTCGCACCTGTTCGCACATTTGACGGTCTGCGTGGCGTCAGCACTTACGAGGTGAGCCGAGATTTTGGTTGCTGTACGTTTTCAATGTGCACAATTGACAACCCGTGGACCGAGATGTACACCTTCAATAGGTACGATTGGGTGAGAACGTGATGCCGAGGGTTGCAGTCGATGACAACAGGCGCATGAGCCTTCGCGTGCGGCCGGAGCAGAAGGCGACCCTCCTGCGGGCGGCGGCGCTCAAAAATACAGACCTCACCGATTTCGTTCTTCGTAACGCGTTGCGGGAGGCAGAGGCCATAATCGAGCAAGCCGATCACGTGAAACTGTCGGCGAGGGACAGCCAGCTCGTGCTCGATCTTCTTGAAAATCCTCCCCCGCCTAATGCGAAACTCCGAGCCGCTGCCAGGGCGATGCCTAAGTCGGCATGATTGTTCCGGCCTGGCATGAAGAGGCGATCACCAAAGATCATGATCGCAGCGCCTTCGATTGTGGGGACCTCGACATCAACGAATTCTTGCGCCGCTACGCGCGCCAAAGCCACGACCAGGGCGCCGCCAAGACTTTCCTTGCGATCGACGATGCGAGCAGCAGCATCCTCGGCTTCTATAGCGTGGCTCCAGCATCTCTCAGCTACGAGCGCGCACCACAAGTTGTTCGCCGCGGCCTTGCAAGACACGACGTGCCCGCGTTCCGATTGGCCCGCTTGGCTACTCAGCTGAGCCTGCAAGGCAATGGCCTCGGTGGGCAGCTCCTGCTCGCAGCTGGGCGTCGATGCCTGCGCGCCGCTGCCGAGGTCGGTGGCGTCGTGCTCCTCATCGATGCCAAAAACGAACGCGCCGCCAGTTGGTATGCAGGGTTCGGCGCGATCCCGCTTCAGGATGCCCCCCAATCACTTGTCTTAGCCCTGTCCACGGTCGAAGCCGCGTTGCGCGACGTGGACAAGCTCTAGGAGTGCGTTCTGGGGTGCTGTAGGCGCCACCATACGGAACTCTGACCCAATGCCGTTCGGGAGATCGGGGATCAGCGCGGAACCTCAATATCTCTGAACGGCAACTTTCGGCCCACAAGTCACCGGCAGTTCGCGACCCATTGCGGACCTCCGGCCTTCGCGCCAGTCTGGGCGCATGGTAAAGCGAGCGTGCCTGGCGAGGGCTGCGGAAGATGACCGGCAGCATTAAGGACCTGCTTCTTTTCCGTTGGGCCGCCCTCGGGCTGTTAGCCCTGCTCTCCTGCTTGCTGACGGTAGTGCTCTACCGCGGCTTCAAGAGAGGAAGGGTCCGCGTGACCCTCGATGGCAGACTGGTGCTGGTTGTTGGTCCGAGCGGATCGGGCAAGGACACCCTAATCCACGGCGCGCGCCGTCTGCTCGCGGACAGGCCGGGCTTCGTGTTTCCGCAACGGGAGATTACCCGTGTCCGCGATGACCGGGCGGAGGCGTTCGTCAGCTTGACGCCGGAGGAGTTCGACGCCCGGGAACGCGCCGGGCTTACGCCTTGAGTTGGAGGGCTCACGGGTTGGCCTACGGCGTTCTGGGCGCGGTGATCGACGACCTCGTGGCCGGCCGGACCGTCGTGCTCAACGTTTCGCGCGCCGTAGTGGATCAGGCCCGCGCCTTAGGTTGGCCGGTGACGGTTGCGCAGGTGTGTGCGAGCGCCGTGGCGAGGCGCAAGCGCCTGGTTCACAGAGGACGAGAAGCTGAGCACGAGCTGGCTGGTCGCCTTGAAGATCTGGCCGATAGGCTTTCCGGCGACAGCGTCTTCGACATTCAGAACGACGGCGAAATTGACCATAGGGTTCGTCGTCTGACCGAGGTCATTGAAAGGAGCGCCGCAGCTGGCGCGTGAGCAAGTCACCGCGACCCGCTTCGGGCTGGAACGTCGAAGGCGCGTCCCGTCCCCTAGTGAATCATAGGAAATTATAGCCTATAATAGCTCGTCGCGCTCAACGGGCCGTTTGTAGCGATTGATAGTGAGTTATAGGTCATAATAGCGTCGTTAAACCCGAACTGAACCCCTACTCACCCGGCGCCGGCAGCCGCCCGCCCGAGCTGGCCGGCCGTGGAGAAATCCTGAAGTCCTGCGAAGTCGCGTTGGCGCGGACGGCGCGGGGCGCTGCGCCACGGGGGCTACTGCTCACCGGGCTTCGAGGCGTGGGCAAGACCGTGCTGCTGAACGTCATTCGCGACGAGGCGGCCGCCGCCATTTTTATGGTCGATCTTATCGAGGCGCCCGAAGGCTCGCCGCTTGCGCCACTGATCATCCCGAGCCTGCGCAAGACGCTCCTGCGGATGAGCGTGCAAAGCACGGGATTCTGGAGTTTACCGTGCCGCTGTTCGATGAGTTCATGAAGCGGGCGATGCCTTAGCTAGCGCCAGGACCGCGAGGACGCCAAGGGCGACGAACCCCCCTACGCCGCCAGCGATCGCATCGGCGACGGTGGAGGCGCGGCCGGCGAGCAAGAAGCCATCACAGTCCTCGAGCAGCCTCTGCTGCAGATGGCCGGCGCAGCGGACCGCGGCAAGATCGCCGACGCTAAGCTCTTCATGCTCCTGCAGACGTTGCGCCTGCGACAACCGGAGCTGTTCCGGATCGATCGTGGGGCCTGACCGCGAACGCGCCGAGCCGCTCGCGCAGTCGCATGGCGTCGCCGGGCGCGGCGGCGCCGATGTCGTTGTCGAAGTAAGCGTAGACGTCACCGTCGCCAGCCCAACAGCCGATATGATCGGCCCAGTGCTCAAGGGTCTTGTCCGGATAGGTTCCGGCGTAGCGCCCGGTAGGGCCGTGGCAACGCACATACGCGAAGCTGGCCGTTCTCTCCCAGGGCGCCGGCGCGTCGGCGTGGTCCGACACGCAAAGCGCGATGTCGTGATCGGCGAGCATGGTCAAGGTCGGCTCGGCGTACCAACTTGGATGCCGGAACTCGACCGTGTGGCGGCCGGGCGGCAGTCGCGCGAGGAAGGCCCCGAGCCGCGGCAAGTCGAGATGCAGGCTCGGTGGCAGCTGGAAGAGGGTCGGGCCGCGCTTTCGCCCCAAGGCCGCCATCGGCGCGAACACCCGCGCCAGCGGTTCTTCCGGATCCCGCAGCTTCTTGGCCTGGGTGATGAAGCGCGATGCCTTCCAAGAGAATTCGAAATCCGCAGGCGTCGCTTCGCGCCAAGCCGCCACAGCGGCCTGTGACGGCAGCCGGTAGAAGGTCGCGTTGATCTCGGCCGTATCGAACTGGGTTGCGTAGTGGGTCAGCCAGTCCTTCTGCCGCATGTCCGCCGGATAGAACGGGCCGCGCCACGATTTGTAGCTCCAGCCGGACGTGCCGACACGGATGCGGCCCTGCGACATGGCGGGGTTAGGGCTCGCCCGTGCCGGTCAGCGCGCGTTCGGAGCCGTCTTCCAAACCCGGCGTATGAGGGCGGAAGGCTGCGTTGCGAGGTAGGTCGTCGCGCACGACAAACCACGGGATGCGGCGGCTCTCCCAGATGTGGAAGGCCCATAGCACGTCGTCGGGGGCGTCCCGCGCCGCGCGACAGGGGCAGCCGCCCGTCCGCGCCGGGCGGGGAGCTGTGTCCGCCATCAGCTGTGCGCGTGATGCTCGGCGTTGCGTTTGCGCGTGGCGGCGGCCTTCTTGGCGGAGGCCGAGCGGTCGGCGGCGCTGCGGCTGGCCGAAGCCTTGCCACCCGCCTTGCCGCCCTTGTGCGCGCGGGGGTGGCCTGTCGACTTGCCACGGCCGGAGCCGCCGGCCTTCTTGCCGCCGCCGTCGTCCTTGTTGACGGTGGCCCAGGCGCGGCTTTCCGCTTCCTTCTGCGAAACGCCCTTCTTTTCGTAGCTATCGGCGATGTGATCGGCCTTGCGATCCTGCTTGTCGGTGTACTTTGACTTGTCGCCTTGGGGCATTGCTGAAGCTCCTCTTCTTTTCAGCCCAGGGGTTTTTGGTAGGTCTGGCCGCCGCCGGGTAGGCGCGAGAGCGCGTCGGCGAGCCGGCGCGCGGATTCGCGCGCGGCGTCGGCGGTTAGCGAGGCACAGAGGCCATCAGGCCCCATGATCACCACCTCGCCATCCTCGACAGTGATCTCAAGCGGTTGGTCGAAGACCGGTATCGCCGTCATGCTCAGTTCGCCTTTTGGCCGCCCATCTCCGCCATCAGCTCCTGCTTGCGGGCATCCAGGCGTTCGCCCATGGCGTCGAGATCCTCGTCACCCTTCTTGGCCTGGGCGAAGATGCCGCCGGGCTGTTCCTCTTCCTTGACGTGGTGCTTGATGTACTCGCCCAGCACCTTGACCTTGGCGTCGTAGAATTCGTCGCCGGGCTTCATCGCCTCGATCTCGGCGATCAGCTTCTTGGCGCCGTCGTGCTCGACATAGGCTTCGTCCAGCATGTCCTCTTCGACGTCGCCGCGCTCTTCCGGATAGAAGATCTCTTCCTCGATCGTCGTGTGCACCTTCAACGCCAGGGCGATCTTGTTGAAGAGCTCGAGCTTGTCGGCGTCGTCTTCCAGCTGTTCGTACTCGTCGAACCAGCCTTCGACCTCTCGGTGGTCCCTTTTCAAGAGGCTGATCGCCAGCGGATCGCGGCGGCTGGTGCGGCGCTTGCGGCCGGACTTGGCGCGGCTCGCGGTGGTCTTTGTTTGGGCGGTGGCCATGATGAAAACTCCCTGTCCTGCTGACTGCTGCAACACGGCGCGCCAGGAGGAGTTCCCACGGCGGAGCTCGGAGGTCGCGAGCGTCGCCTACCCGACAATCTTTTCAAGCATTTCAAGAGATTGGCGAAGGCAGGCGACGCGGACAGCGCCGCGGCCCACGCCCCGAAATGGACCTCCTTGACCTCAACGGCGCCGCCGCGGCGGGCGGCGGCGATGAAGACTAGGCCGGGTTCTTCATGCGCCGCGCCGCGGCCGGCAAAGCCCGTGACGGCGAGCGCGATGTCGCCTTCCGACCGCGCCAGCGCCCCGGCCGCCATCGCCTCCGCGACCGGCGCCGAGACCGCGCCGTGGAATTTCAGAAGTTCGGCCGGCACGTCCAGTTGCTGCGCCTTGGCCGCGTCGGCGTAGGTCACGAACCCGCGCTCGAAGGCGTGCGCACAGCCGTCGATGTCGGTCAGCAGGGAAGCGAGCAGGCCGCCGGTGCAGCTTTCCGCCGTGACCAGGGTGAGGCCACGGTCGAAGGCGGCTTTCAGCACGCGCTCGACCTGTTCCTCCACATCCGCGGGCAGGGTGGGGCTGAGGGTTTCCGTCATTTCGCCTTGAACGCCTGGCCGACCGCGCCGCTCTTCGGACCATCCGGTCCGGCCTTGCCCAGCGATGCCTTGCCGGTGCGCTTGGTCTCGGCCTTCGAGGCCGTCCCCATGCGTTCGCCGAGCGGCTGGGCGGCGTTGGACTCTCGGCCCTTGGTGTTGTCCTTGGTCATCTCATGTCTCCCGTGGGTTTCTAGCTGCGCCTCGCCTTCGGCACGACACTGATGCGTCCACTGTTCTCCAGAGTCGCCAGGCGGACCTCCTCGGGCGTCTCGACCTGTTCCAGGCGCAGGCCTTCGCGCAGGTCCATGTCGCCGATGCCGTGCCACAGCATGGCCTTGCGGTCGGCGGTTCCGTCGCGGACCAGCACCACCGGTTCAGCCTTCATCAGCTTCGCCAGCCAGCCCCAATGGGTCGTCAGCGTGGCGAAGACTCGGTGCAGGATCACCAGCAGAAGGCTGGCGGTGATCGCTGGCCAGAAGTCGGCCTTGCCGGTCATTACACGGCTGAGGTTGGAGCCCACGACGAGCGCCACGACGATGTCGAGCGGCGAGGCGTTGGAGAAGGTCCTCCGCCCGGCGATGCGGATGTAGGCCACGCCCAGGAAGAAGATGATCACCGCCCGAACGCAAAGCTGCGCGGTGTTGGCGCCGTTGTCCGGACCGATCAGCTCACGGAACAATTCCATGCCGCGCTAAACGTCCGCTCCGCCATGGCGTTGCGCGCGATCGAGCTTGTGGCGCTCAGATCATCTCCCGCGCGTCCTGGACGATGTGAGCGGCGATGTCTGCGCGGCCGGGCGTGCCCTTCATCAAGGCTTTCATCAGGTTGATCGCCTGCTTGGCCTTCACCTTGGGGGGCAGGAGGGGATCGTTCTGGTCGATCTCGACTTCCACCAGCGCCGGCCCTTCGGCCTCCAGCCCCTGGGCCAGGACGCCCGCGACGGCGGCCGGGTCGCTGACGGAGAAGGCGGTCCACCCGAAGCCGCGGGCCACCGCGGCGAAGTCGATAGGCTGGAGGTCGCAGACGTATTCCGGGTTGCCCAGGAAGGCCATCTGCTCCCACTTGATCTGGCCGAGCGAATTGTTCTTCAGCACCACCACCTTGACGGCCGCGCCGTACTTCTTCGCCGTGGCCATTTCGCCGATCAGCATGGTCAGGCCGCCGTCGCCGACGACCGAAACCACCTGCCGGTCCGGGTGCGCGATCTTCGCCGCGATCGCATAGGGTAGGCCCGCGCCCATGCTCGCGAGTGTGCCGGACGTCGAGAACATCATGCCGGAGCGCATCTTCAGATGCCGCGCGGCATAGGCGGTGTTGACGCCGCAATCTGTAGTGACGATGGCGCGGCCAGCCAGCAGCGGGCTCAGCGCCTCGACCGCCACGTCTCCGCGCATCGGCCTCTCGTCCGGCTTGCCGCGTTCGGCAAGCAGCGCGTTCCAGTCCTTCACCTCGGCCTGGATCTTCGTGAGGAAGCCGCGCTCGTCCTTGCGGGTGAGCAAGGGGATCAGCGTCCTGAGGGTCGCGCGCGCATCGCCCAGGAGGCCGCATTCGATCGGGAAGCGCAGGCCCAGCCGCTGGCCATCGCGGTCGATCTGCACGCCTCGCGCCTTGCCGGGCTTGGGGTAGAACTCCACGTAGGGGAAGGTCGAGCCGATGATCAGCAGGGTGTCGCAGCCTTCCAGGGCGTCCTGCGAGGGTGCGGTGCCAAGGAGGCCGACGCCGCCGGTGCAGTGTGGATGATCGTCGGGCAATGCGGCCTTGCCGAGCAAGGCCTTGGCCACCGGCGCGGCCAGCAAGTCCGAAACCTTCGCCAGCTCGGCCTCACAGCCCAGCGCGCCCTGGCCGGCCAGGATGGTGACCTTCTGGCCGGTGTTCAGGATGTCGGCGGCTTTCTGAAGCTGCCCGGCGACGGGTGTGGTGACCCCGCTCGCCATGACGTTCGAGATGTGGTGCGGCAGGTTGCGCTCGGAAGGCTTGTCCTTCTTAAGCGCCTCGGATTGATGGTCGACGCAGATCGTCAGGTGCGCGGGCTGACGGCGGGCCAGCGCGGTGCGGCAGGCCAGCTCGGTCATGCCCTCCACATGGGCCGGTCCCATGATCCGCTCGTTGAAGCAGGCGACGTCCTCGAACAACTTGTCGAGCGCTACGTCTTGCTGGGTGAAGCTGCCCACCAGGTCGTGGAACTGCAGACCGGTGATGGCGATCACCGGCGCCCCGTCCATCTTAGCGTCGTAGAGACCGTTCAGCAGATGGATGCCGCCGGGACCCGAGGTCGACAGGCAACAGCCGAGCTTGCCGGTGAATTTGGCATAGGCCGTAGCCATGAAGGCGGCGGCTTCCTCATGCCGCACCTGGATGAAGCGGATGTCGTCCTGGCGCTTTCGCAGCGCCTCGATCACGCCGTTCACCCCGTCGCCTGGAATGCCGAACACGACGCCCACGCCCCACTTGGCGAGGGTGTCCACGAGGACATCTGAGGCGGTCTGCGGCATGGCCTGGCTCCGGGCTGAGATGAGCGCACAACGGCGCGTCGCCGAAGGCCGTTCCCATGGATCGTCCGGGGCCCGCGGAACCAAGCCTCATCGCGTGCCTTCTCCTGCCGATCATCTCGCCGGGAGACACATCAAATGAGACACACCCTCTTGCTCAGCGCCGCGGCGCTCGCCGCCCTGTCGCTGGCTGCCTGCAACAAGCCCGCCAGCACCACCGCCGCCGACGCGACCGACGCGACGAAGGCCGCCGCCTCCGACGCGGCCTCGGCCACCGGCTCCGCGGTCAGCAAGGCCGAGGATGCCACCGGCGCCGCGGTCGGCGCGACCTCGGCCAACGCGCTCGGCCCGCACGACACGGCCGCCTTCGTCTCCAACGCCAGCCAGTCGGACATGTACGAAATTCAGGCTGCCCAGATCGCCGAGAAGCGGTCGAAGAATCCGCAAATCCAGGCCTTCGCCAAGATGATGGTCAAGGATCACACCAAGAGCACGGACCTGATGAAGCCGTTGGTCCAGGCCGCCGGCCAGACGCCCGCCGCCAAACTCGATGACCGCCGCCAGGGCTTTATCGACAACCTGAACAAGGCGAGCGACGCCGACTTCGACAAGACCTACGTCGATCAGCAGGTCGCCGCCCACAAGGAAGCGCTGGACCTGATGAACGGCTACGCCAAGGACGGCTCCGACGCCGGCCTGAAGGGCGGCGCGGCCCAGATCGTGCCGGTCGTCCAGAAGCACCTCGACAGGATCAAGGCCATCCAGGCGTCGATGAAGAAGAGCTGAGGCGCCCTCGCGGGCCGGCCG
>NZ_DATAPY010000056.1:0-14437 GCF_036264965.1 Phenylobacterium sp. | reverse complement strand
TTTCAGTGGCTTATCGGAGACCAACAAGTCCGTACACTGAGAGTCCGTGCTGGGCAGGTTGTCTTGAAACGATTGAGCATTTTCCGCCTAGCAGGCCGGAACTCGGACCTCAGCGGGGAGATGTGTGAATGCCGTAGCCCCTTCATGGGGAGGGAAGAGCCTCAGAACGTCGCCTTCGTCAGCCTATTGATCGGCGATTTCTGTCGCCGCCCGCTCGGCGCTGGGGACCGAATGCAGGGGTTCAAGCCTGCAGACCAAGCGCCCGTCGAGCGCCGCCGCCAGACGCCCCACCGATCTCAGCGTCAGATTGGTCGGCGAGGCGAACCACGTCTGCACCTGAGTCGATGGGACCCCCAGCATCCGGCTGATGTCGGACTTCGTGACCCCGCGCTCGCGCTCGAGGTCTCGAAGCCGGGCCAACATCAGCCGCCAGATCAACTCCTGGAGAGCGCTGGCCTCGTCGTCCTGGCGCCGCCGGCTGGCGTTCAACACGGCTGGGGGCTCCTCAGAACGCCTTGCTGATGCCCGCGTAGAACCCGCGCCGCGGACCGAACTGTGGCGCGCCGACGCCGACGCCGGTCCCGTCGCGAATCTCGTATTCCTTGTCGAACAGGTTGATCACGTCGGCGCGGATGGTCAGCGGGCCGCCGGCCATCTCGAACGCGTGCGCCACGCTCAGATTGACTTGGGTGTACCCCGCCACGTGCCCGCTGTTCGGCGGCGCGCCGTCCGGCGTGAGCCGCAGTCCCGAGCCGTAGATCAGGTCACCCGACACCCGGGTCCCGTCGCCGAACTTGTAGGCCACGCCCGCCGAGGCCGAATAGGTCTGGTCGTGATCCAGGAAGATGAAGTGGTTCTGGATAAACGCCAGGTCCCCCGGGTCGAAGTTGAACTGGCTGGAGATGATGTCCTTGCCCTGGGCCCGGCTGATCGCGAAGTTGCCGTAAGCCGAGAAGGCGCCGTTGACGTAGTTGCCGCTGAACTCCACGCCGCGGGCGTAGCCCACGCGGTAGTTGAACGGCGTCAGGATGATCGGGGCGCCGAACTGGCCCTCGTCCACCAGGTTCTTGGCCTCTTTGTCATAGGCGTCGACGCCCAGGGTCAGGCCGCCGAACTTCTGCTGCACGCCCACGTCGAAGTAGTTGTCACGTTCCGACTTGGGCAGGTCATTCTGGGTCCCCAGCGCCTCGGCGCTGGTGCCGACGAATTTCTGGAAGGACTCGGAGGACACCAGCTCGAACGGCGGCGGCGAGAAGTAGCGCGCGTAGCCGGCGTGGAAGGTCGTCCCCTCCATCGGCGTCCAGACGGCGTTCACCCGCGGCGACAACTGGTTCTCGTGCCGGAAGGCGTTCAGCTGGTCGAAGCGCAGGCCGTAGTTCACGGTCAGGCTGTCGAACGGCTTCCACTCGTCCTCCAGGTAGACCGAGTAGGTCTGAGCGTCGGCCTTGCTGTTGTCGATGATCGTCTCCGCCGCGGCGCCGATCTGATTGCCGTTGGCGTCCAGGGCGAAGACCTGGGAGTTGGTCTTGCTGGTGGTGTGGTCGGCGGAGATGATCACCCCGCCGCGGATCGTGTGGGCGTCCGTGAGCTTGTAGACGCCCTCCAGCTGGGTCCCGAACGACAGGTCGGTCTTGCGGGCCGCCTGGGCGATGCCGTTGAACAAGAGCTCGCCGGTGACGTCAGGCGTGTACTGCAGCTCCGAATAGCGGCCGAAGAACGAAGCCTGGGCGGTGAAGTCGCCCATGGTCTTCTGGTAGGTGACGATCCCGTAGGTCGTGCCTTCCTTCTGGTTCTGATTCAGCTTCTCGGAGGGGAAGGCCGTGACGCCGTTCTGGCTGAAGCCCAGGTCCGGCTGCAGACCCGACACGTTGGGGATCTGGAACTTGTCCTGCGAGGTCCCGGCGATCAGCGACACCCGGCTGGTGTCGTCCAGGATGTGATCGAGGTAGCCGAACGCCTGGTACTGGTCGGAGTGGTCGTGCAGCGGCGTGCCGCGCCCGTCCGGGCTCTCGATGCCCACGTCGGTGCCGGTATAGCTGCCGGAGAAGAAGCCACTGGTCGCCCCCGACGAGCCGCCATATTCGATCGAGGGCTCAATCATTCCGTGGCTGCCGCCGTAGACGCCGACCTCGCCGCCGTTCTTGAAGCCGCTCTTGGTGGTGATGTTGACGATGCCGGCGTCGCGGATGCCGTACTGGGCCGGCAGGGCCCCGGTGATCAGGTCGACGTTGGCCGCCAGTCGGGGCGACAGGGACTGTCCGAACACCTGCAGGCCTTCCGGCAGGATCACGTTGTTCAGGCGGAACTGGATGTTGCCGTGATCGCCGCGCACGTGCAGCTGGCCGAAGCTGTCCTGCGCCACGCCCGGCGCCTGCAGAATCACCTGGTTCAGCTGGACGTTGGCTCCGGACGGCAGGTTGTTGATGAAGGCCTCGGGCATGGAATAGATCGTCGCGCCCAGAGCCGGCTCGACCTCGGACCGCGCCGCATCCAGCCGCTGGGCGGTGACGACGATCTCGGAGGCCTGGGCGACGGGCGGCGCTGCGTCGGATTCAGCGAAGGCAGAGTTCGCGGCCATCGCGCCGAGGCTGGCGGCCGCCAGCAGAAGCAGTTTACGCGTCATTGAATCCCCTTGAAACCGAGGCCATCTCAGTAGCCGTTATGTGATAACATACCTGTTATGAAATAACATAACGGGTCGTCAAGCCGCTGCGTGCGGTGATCCGGCGCGACGTCAAGAACGTTGCGGCGCAGGCGTCTGGAGCGTTACGTGATGGACATGCACTCGCCCGACTGCACCCATGAGGACGGCGCCCATCCGGGGCTGGGCGGCGCCGACCTGCGTCATGCCCTGGTGGACGCCGAGCACCGTTGCAGCGACATCCAGGAGCGGCTGACCGCGCCGCGGCGCCGCGTGCTGGAGCTGCTGCTCGAAGCCGACGGCCCCTTGAAGGCCTACGATCTGATCGCGGCTTTTGGCGAGGACGGCGAGCCGGCCAAGCCGCCCACCGTCTACCGGGCCCTGGAATTCCTCGAACGGCTGGGTTTCGCGCACCGCATCGAGAGCCTGAACGCCTATGTCCCCTGCCGGATGGACCGCACGGGCCATGCCGCGGCGTTCCTGATCTGCGACTGCTGCGGGGCGGCCGAGGAGTTCGAGCCGGACTTCGCGCCCGGCCGGGCCGCCGCTGAGGCCAAGGGCTACGCGGTCAAGTCCGTCACCCTGGAAGCGCGCGGCCTCTGCCCCGCCTGCCAGGCCGGGTGAGACGAACGCCCGCTTGAGACGGCAGATCTACCTCGACTGCGACGGCGTGCTGGCCGATTTCGAAACCGCCGCCCAGGCCGTTCTCGGCATGCCGTCGGACGCCTTCGAAGACCTGCGCGGCGCTGGGCAGTTCTGGAAGCGCCTGGCCGCCGCCGACAGCTTCTTCGAGCGCCTGGACCTGCTGCCCGACGCCCGCGAGCTCTACGACGCGGTAAGCGCCAGGGCCCCGATCATCCTGACCGGCATGCCGCACGGCCAGTGGGCCGAACCGCAGAAGCGCGCCTGGGCCGCCCGTCACTTCCCCGGCGTGCCGATGATTGCCACGACCGCGGCCCAGAAGCGCGAGCACTGTCACCCCGGCGATGTCCTGGTCGACGACCGCGACCAGCACCGCGCCCTCTGGGAAGACGCCGGCGGCCTCTTCATCCACCACCGCTCCGCTCAGGAATCGATCGAGGCCCTGAAGGCGGCAGGGTATTTGGACGGGAGATCGCCTTCGCGCCGAAGGAGCTGAAGGTCGCCCAGGACCTGTCGGAGCGGCTTGGCTACTGGACCTATCTCGGGCGCTCGCAGAGCCGGCCAACGCTGCTGTCCGGCGGCAAGCGCAGCATGACGGAGTCCGACCAGCGCCGCGCGCTGATGATGCCCCAGGAACTGATCCAGATGCCGACCGACCGGCTGATCGTGCTCCGCGCCGGAATGCCGCCCGTGCGCGGCCGCAAGATCGCCTACTGGCGCGAGCGGGCGTTCGCCAAGCGCGTCGCGCCGCCGCCCCAAATCCCCGTCCGGGCCGTCGTCCCCGACCCGCCGCCTGAGGCGCCGGTCGATCCGCTCACCCTGCAGCTCGGCCCGCTGGCCATCGCCGAGGTCGAGCGCCTGGCGCCCCTGCCGCCGATGGGCGCCAGCGCCGAAGCGGTGGAAGCCTGGGTCGACCGCTATGTCGATGCGATGGATCAGCCGCCGTCCGGCGCCGTGGCCGGCCCGAGGACATCACGCGACCCGCCGTCGATGACGGCGCGCTCAAGACTTGAGGAGGCTGACCGTGCCCAGGGCGTTTGACAACCGGAACCGCTTCTTCTCCCTCGTCAAGGGAGTCAACGTGAGGCGCGGGGACGTCCCAGACGAGCTCAAGCAACGCTACCGCGTGGAGTCGAACGGCGGCCACAGCGTCCATTTCTACATCGACAGCCAAACCAATAGTCCGGCGGTTCGGGATCGCGGGCGGGACCTCATCGCGCCCGGCGTCAACCCGAGCGCTGTCCGCGACATGGTGGCGATCGCCCAGCACCGGGCCTGGCCCTCCATCTACACGGTTGGGGCAATGGACTTCCGGCGCGAGGTGTTCCTGACCGGCCAGGCCCAGGGTTTGGCTGTGTTCGGCTATCCGGCGACTGAACGCGACTTGCCGGAAATCGAGCGGCGCCGGGATGAACCGACGCGTCGCCGGCTGGAGCTCGACGCTCAGCGTGTCCAGGCGCCGCCAACCGGCCAGCGGGCCTCGAACATCTCGCCTTTCACCAGGCTGAGGGTGGGCGGCATCACCAGCGCCACGATCTGCGCCTGAATCTCCGGGAACGGCTCCGGCGCGAGCGAGATCTCGGTGCGCTTGAGGAAGGCCGTCCACTGCCCCTGCTTCGCCTCGGCGAAGGCGACCGTCAGCGCTAGCGGCGGCTCGGTCGGCAGCGGCGTTTCGCGGCGCGCGAAGGTGGCGGCGATGGCCTCGGCGAGCACCGGGCCTTCGAAGGCGAAGGTGTTGGCGATAGCCCAGAGGTCGAAGAAGTCCTTCATCCGAGTGTTGATCATCCCGAGCGCGGTCATCGCCTGGAACTTCTCGGCCACCACGGTCTCGGGCGGATAGGCCCGCAGCTTCGGCTGCGGCAGGTCGAGCAGCGAGGGATAGTCGATGTCCTGGGCGCCGGGCGTGATGGCGTCGCCGAAGCCGATATCCACGTGGATCGGCAGCCGCGCGCCGGCGAGCTCCGCCAGGAAGTCCAGCCGGACGCCGGCGTACTCGTCCTCGGCGCGGGCCGCGGCCGCGACGATGGTCTCTGGCCGGAAGACGATCCCGTCGTCGGCGGCGATCCCCATGACCTCGCGGAAGAAGCCGGCGACCTGGTCGGGGTCATTGTTGCCGAAGCCCAGCAGGTCCAGGTCGCCGGTGGCGCGGTAGGGTGTCGGCGCCCAGAGACTGAAGAGCATGGCGCCCTTCAGGACGAACAGCTTTCGGTAAGGCGAGACGCTAAGGCGCCAGAGCAGCCGCTCGATGACGTAGCGGGTCATCAAGAGCTGGGCGTTCTCCTTCCGCTCGCGGGCACGGTTGGTCAGCCGGGCTCTGGCCGAGGCGGCTATGTCCTTGGGCTTGTCGTTCACGTCAGCGCCTCAAGATAGGGACGCATGACCATCTGGACGCGATCGATCTCGGCAAAGCGCCAGAGTTCGTCAACGGGGGGTCGGTGATCGGCCCAGCGCATGAGGTCGCGCAGCGCCTCGACCGCGACATCGAGGCCGATCTTGTTGCGGTACTTGAAGCAATCCACGACCGTCTTCGCCGGCGAGGTGATCGGCACCGGGACCTGGTCGATCTCATGGCGCTCGACGCCCTCGCTGAGCGCGCGGCCGCTGGCGCGGATGACGCGGATCTGCACCGGCGGATTGACGGGCGCCCAGTCCTTCGGCCCCAGCAGCATCCACACGGCGTGCGGCGTCTGGGTGGTGAGGTCGTGGAACTGCAGGGCGGAGAGCAGGCCGATCACGCCACGGGGCTGGAGGCGGGCGGCCTCCGCCAGGCTGGTCGCCGCATCCGAGGGCGAGCCGGCCAGACGGTAGAGGCCGCGCCCGACTTGCAGGAACACCCCCTCCTCGGTCAGGCGCTTCAGATACATGCGCGGCACGCCGGCCGCGTCGAAGTCCGATCCGCGGGCGATCCCACGGGTTCGGGCGACCTCGATGGCGCGTTGGCGATGGCCTTTGGGTTCCATGGTGATGTTATAAATCCTCCGCGAATGTTTGCAAAGTCCGAGGTTTTGTAACAGTGCGGTCTTCGGCAAACCCATGCGGGGAAAGCCTTCCCCTGCGGGTGCGCCGTTGCGGCGCGTGAGAAGAAGAGGAGTGTTCGAAAGAATGGAGCCTGCCGATAGGGCTCCTGCCCACCCGACTAACCGGTGCCGGCGCGAGCCGGCTGAGACCCCGAAAGGGGAACGGGACCATAGAAGGTCGGGAAAAGGTCCAAAGCCGGACAGCCGCAAGCGATGGCGGAGGGCCAGGGCAAGGTGTGCATGGCGAAGGCTGGATTGCCAGAATCCTAGCTTCCAGTGGTGCAATGGAGGAACGGTGGCGAAAGCGGATGACACGCCACTCCGCGCAGGACGGGATCATGGCTCAGGGGTCGCCACGACCACGCCGAACTCCTAGGCGCTATCGAGTGACGGCGGTTGTGAGGTGCCAGTGGCCGCGGCGATGCATTCCTTAGCGGCTTGCTCTGCCTCAAGCCTACTTCCGGCCTCGCCTCGGCCGATCGGCGTAATGCGGTCGAGCGCGAATGCCATCCAGAGCCAACCGGGTCGCTTGGGTCGGACATCATAGTAGCGGCCAGAGAACGTAGACATTTGGGCCTTCGGGCACGTGGGAACAAAAGCAGAATATCGCCTGCCGCGCCTTTGTCCACTCACCGTCCGCGCACTAGCCAGCCCCAGCCCCGCTCACAATGGCGTTCCGCAAAGGTCTGGGACCGGGCAACGCATCTACACAGGCTCTGCACAGCCCCTATTGCCTTGATTTTCGATAGTGAATTCAGTAAGATACCTAAGCCCAATCTCCCGCAAGGGAGAAGGACGCCAGTCAGATCACCAGAAGATTCCGCGCACCACCTGGACGATGCGCCCGGTGTAGCGGTCGACCATCAGGGCGTCGGGGCCCACGCGCACCCATTCGTAGCCGGGCGGCGGATAGGGCAGGTCGTAGTCGAGGAAATCGCCGATGAAGTAGGGGTCGCCGAACCAACCGCGCGGCAGGAAGTCGCCGAAGCCCCACGAGCGAACATAGTAGCCGTAGGGGGCGCGATAGGCGCCGGCGTGGAAGCGGTCGTGGCTCCAGAACACCGGCGGGGCGTGTCCCGGCTGCCAACGGCCGCCGCGCCCGCCCCAAGGATTGCTGCGCGCATCGACCTGCCCGCCGCCGCCGCGCCCATCGAAACGAGCGCCGCCGCGATCGGCGCCCGGCGGGATCACCTCGCGGGGACCGCGCTCATGGTCGAACTGGCGGGAACCGCCGCCCTGGGCGCCGGGACCGGGACCGGGCGCATGGTCGGAACGTTGCTGCGGAGCGCCCGAAGGCGCGCCCTGGAAGCCCTGGCGCGGACCGCCGCCCTGGGGCGGACCGCCGCGGCCTTCACGACCCTGGCCTTGGGGCGCCCCGGCCGGGGGTCCGCCCCTGGGCGCGCCCCCTTGCGGACCACCGCCGTGACCGCCGCCGGGCGGCCCGCCAGGGTGCGGGGCGCCTTGCGGGGCCGCCTGGGAATGTTCGTGGTCGCGGTCCTGCGCGAGGGCCGCGCCGCTCGCGCCGGCCAACAGCAGCAGCGCCAACGCGGCGGTCGAAAGCTTCGTCTTCATGGTCTCGCTCCAAGGGCGCCAAGGCCCCGATGGTTGCGTCAATCCTATCCCTACTATTGCTGACTTGACTGAACCACGCTTGAACGGCGCAGCCTGCTTAGGCGTCAGGAACCGGGAACCCAGGCACGTGACGGCGCACATCAACGACATCATCGGCTTCTGGCGCGGCGCCGGTCCGGAGAAGTGGTTCAAGAAGGTCACGGCCTTCGATGAGGCCATTCGCCTGAAGTTCGAACCGACCCACCATCGCGCCGCCCGCGGGGAATACGACCATTGGGCGCAATCGGCCGACGGGGCGCTAGCGCTGCTGATCCTGCTCGATCAGTTCTCGCGCAACCTCTACCGCCACTCAGGCCACGCCTTCGCCACCGACCCAAAGGCCCGCTCCATCGCCCGCGCCGCCATCGAGCAGGGCTTCGACCGCGAGGTCGATCCGACCTTCCGCAACTTCTTCTACCTGCCCTTCGAGCACTCTGAGGACATCGCCGACCAGGACTACGGCCTGGCCCTAGTCGCCGAAGCCGGCGTCGCAGACGACCTCAAATGGGCCGGCCTCCACCGCGACATCATCGCCCGCTTCGGCCGCTTCCCCCACCGCAACGCCGCGTTGGGCCGCACGACCACCCCGGAGGAGCAGGAATTCCTCGATGAGGGCGGGTTTTCGGGGTGAACCTGCAATTCTCTGTGAATCGATTCGTGGATTGATTCCGGATCGAAACGAATCAGCGCGATGTTTGGTGTTGCATGAACGCCCACGCCGCCATCGCTGCGCTCTATCAGGCCGCTCCGGAGCACCCGGAGCAGCAGTATCTCGGTCTGCTGGCCGATATCCTGAAGAACGGCGTTGAGCGCGGCGACCGCACCGGCACGGGCACGCTCGGCGTGTTCGGCCGGCAGATGCGCTTCGACCTGGCCCAGGGCTTCCCGCTGCTGACCACCAAGAAGCTGCACAAGAAGTCGATCATCCTGGAGCTGCTCTGGTTCCTGCGCGGCGACACCAATGTCCGCTGGCTGCAGGAACGCGGCGTCAGCATCTGGGACGAATGGGCCGACGCCGAGACCGGCGAACTCGGCCCCGTCTATGGCAAGCAGTGGCGGTCATGGACCGCGCCGGACGGCCGGGTCATCGACCAGATCGCCACCGTCGTCGAAGGCCTGAAGACCAATCCCAACAGCCGCCGCCACATCGTCTCGGCCTGGAACCCGGCCGAGGTGGAGGACATGGCGTTGCCGCCTTGTCACTGCCTGTTCCAGTTCTTCGTCGCCGATGGGAAGTTGAGCTGCCAGCTCTACCAGCGCTCCGCCGACGTCTTCCTGGGCGTGCCGTTCAACATCGCGAGCTACGCCCTGCTGACCATGATGGTGGCCCAGGTCACGGGCCTTAAGCCCGGCGAGTTCGTCCACACGCTCGGCGACGCCCACCTCTACCTGAACCACCTCGACCAGGCCAAAGAGCAGCTGCGGCGCACGCCCTATCCCCTGCCCGTCCTGGAGATCGCGCCCAAGCGCGACCTGTTCGCCTTCGAGTACGAGGACTTCAAACTGCGCGGCTACCAGGCCCACGACCGGATCGCCGCGCCGATCGCGGTGTAGCTCAAAACCCGCTCATCCCCGCGAAGGCGGGGACCCAAGCCGAGTCCGAGATTTCCCACGCCCTTTGCGCAACCGCCGAGTCCGCTTGGGTCCCCGCCTTCGCGGGGATGAGCGGGAGTGGTAAGGCCTGATCTATGCCCCAAATCACCCTCACCGCCGGTCCCATCGCGCGCGCCCGCAACGGCGTCATCGGACGGGACGACGGCCTGCCCTGGCGGCTGAAGACCGACCTGGCCAACTTCCGCGCCGTGACCATGGGCAAGCCGGTGATCATGGGCCGCAAGACCTGGGACAGCCTGCCGAAGAAGCCGCTGGTCGGGCGCACCAACATCGTGCTCTCCCGCGACGGCTCCTTCGAACCCAGGGGCGCCGTGGTTTGCGAAGAGTTCGGCGAGGCAGTCTCCATCGCCCGCGAACAGGCCGAGGAGGACGGCGCGCGCGAGGTCTGCGTGATCGGCGGCGCATCGCTCTTCGAGCTGGCGCTGGCCAAGGCCGGCCGCATCTACCTCACCGACGTCGACGCGGAGGTCGATGGCGACGTGGTCCTGCCGCCGCTGGACATGGCCCGCTGGAGCGAGGTCAGCGCCAAGGCCTATCCCGCCGGCGAAGGCGACGACTATCCCTTCACGATCCGGGTGCTGGAACGCCGCTGATCTTCGTTTAGGGTTTCGTCCAACAAGAAATTGGGGGATGCGCCATGGACTATCAGCTGATCACCGAGGGCCTCGAATTCCCCGAGGGCCCGATCGCCATGGCCGACGGCTCGATCATCCTGACGGAGATCAAGGGAAGGCGGCTGACCCGCGTCACCCCGGACGGTGGAAAGGAGACGCTGATCGAGACCGGCGGCGGCCCCAACGGCGCGGCCATCGGCCCGGACGGCGCCATCTGGATCACCAACAACGGCGGTTCCTTCGAATGGCTCGACAACCAGGGCCTCTGCATCCCCGGCCCGACGCCGGCCAGCCACGTGGGCGGCTCGCTGCAACGCTATGACCTGAAGTCGGGCAAGCTGGAGACGGTGTACGAGGCCTGCGACGGCCGCCGCCTGATCGGCCCCAACGACCTGGTCTTCGACAAACAGGGCGGCGTCTGGTTCACCGACCACGGCTGCTCGACGCCGGAGGGCCGCAAGTACGGCGGTCTCTACTACGCCAGGACCGACGGCAGCCACATCAGCCGCCAGCGTGACCACCTGATCTCGCCCAACGGCGTGGGCCTCTCGCCGGACGAAAAGACCGTCTACGCCGCCGACACCCAGCTCGGGCGGCTCTGGGCCTTCGACATCTCCGAGCCCGGCGTGCTCGCGCCCGGCCCGGGATTCGCGCCCGGCCATGTGATCTGCAACCTGACCGGCTACCAGCTGCTCGACAGCCTGGCGGTGGAGGCCGGCGGCAAGGTCTGCGTGGCCACCATCCTCAACGGCGGGATCACCGCCTTCGACCCGGACGGCTCGACGGAGCACTTCGCCTTCCCCGACCTGATCTGCACCAACATCTGCTTCGGCGGAGTGGACATGCGCGACGCCTGGATCACCGGCTCGTCCACCGGAAAGCTCTTCAAGACCCGCTGGCCGCGGCCCGGATTGCGGTTGAATTTCAACGCCTGACGCGCCTGGGCCGGCCTAACCCGCCGCGCGGCTGACAGCCTCGGCGTTCGCCGCATCCGGCGGCTCGACGTCGGCGGCTTGGGGCGGCCTGGCCTTGTGGTCGTCGTCCTCGCCCAGGCCCTGGTGGAAGTCCTGCAGGATGTCGAACAGCTCATCGAGCTCGACCTTCAGCGGCCGGCCCTTCGGGAAGCGGTAGCGCCAGAAGCTGGCGATGTGGCTCACCATCCCCGTGCGCTCCCCCAGCGTGATGAACATCTCCGGCGACTTCAGCAGGAAGTCGCGGAAGGCCATCGGATTGCCGGCCAGGGTCAGCTCGGCGAAGGCGTCGTCATAGACCTGCAGGGTGACGCGCACCTTGCGCACCTGCCCCAGGATCGCCTGGTTGACGCGCGCGCCCACCTCCTTGACCTGGTTCATCCTCTCGAAGTCGCGGGGTCCCACGACCTTGATTTCGCTGAGCTCGGCGAACACCTCGCGCAGCTCCGGCCACAGGCTGTTCAGGACCCATTTGTAATAGAGGAAGCCCTTCCAGCTGAAGATGCCCTCGCGGAAGTTCTCGCCCTCCAGGCCCAGCGTGAGGCGCAACGGCTCCAGGCGGGTGTCGTCCTGGCCGGACAGTAGCAGGCCGACCAGCCTGGAGATGTTGGCGTCGGGCGAGCCGCCCTTGCCGCCGCCATAGGCCAGGTCGACCAGCTTGGAGATCTCGCCGGCAACGAACCGCTGCATGCGGTCGAGGTCGGCGTGGGAGATGGCGAAGTAGCAGTTGGCGATCTTGAAACCGCGCCGCTTGAGGTGCTCACGCAGCAGGAACGGGTCGAGCGAGGGCAGCTCGTCCAGCGCTTCCAGCAGGGCGATGTCGCGGGCTTCGTCCTCCGAGCTGCCGCGCAGCTCGTCGAGCATGTCCTGCCAGCCGCGCTGGCCCACGAACAGCGACCGGCCACCCAGGCCCAGGTCGGTCCGCTCGAAGGGGATAATGACCTTCGTCGAGATGCGCTTGGCCGCCTCGAAGATGTACTGCTCGTCGGCGCGCAGCCGGTGCTTGATGATCACCGCGCCGTTGAGCGAGACGGCCTTGAAGAACGGCGCGCTCACGTATTCGGGCTCGCCGGCGTTCTGGCTCGCGACGGCGGCGAGGTTCAGGACGCGGCTGGTCGAGGCCGTGCGTTCGAGGCCGCGCAAGCTCCGATACGAGCGGTCTTGTGCGCGCGCGACCAATTCGACCTCCACAGGCGACGCTCGTCGGCTTCGCCCCCCAGGGCCTGCATCGCGGGAACGTCGGACGCAGCGCGGCGCTACGAGAGCGTCCCCACCGACGGCCTCAGGGCGGCACCATGGGGGAGGAAGCTCTACAAATCGGTTAAGGTCGTTTGTTCACCGAACGCGGTCCGGCAGGTTGACGCCGTCGCTTACGCGGCTTCCCCTGGGCCCGGTTTGGGGCGAATACTCTCGTCCCAGGCGGTCCGGTTCGAGGCCGCCCCGACGGAGGATTTGGGCCATGGACGACGGTTCGATCGACGTGAAGCGCGCGGCGCGCGATGCGGCCTATGCGATGCCGCTTGCGGACATCAATCCCGCGGACCCGGAGCTGTTCCGCACCGACACCTGGGGCCCCTATTTCGAGCGCCTGCGCGCCGAGGACCCGGTCCACTGGGCCGTGAGCGCCGAGGAGGACGTCGGCGGCTATTGGTCGGTCACCAAGTTCAACGACATCATGGCGGTGGACACCAACCACGAGGCGTTCTCCTCGGAGCCCACCATCGTCCTGCCGGACCCGGCGGAAGACTTCACCCTGCCGATGTTCATCGCCATGGACCCGCCCAAGCACGACGTCCAGCGCAAGACGGTGAGCCCGATCGTCGCCGGCCCCAACCTAGCCAAGATGGAGGCGGTCATCCGCGAGCGGGCCGGGGAAATCCTCGACGAGTGCCCGATCGGCGAGGCGTTCGACTGGGTCGACAAGGTCTCCATCGAGCTCACCACCATGACGCTGGCCACCCTGTTCGACTTCCCCTGGGAGGACCGGCGAAAGCTCACCCGCTGGTCGGACGTGGCGACCGCGTCCCCTGAGAGCGGTGTCTTCAGCTCCACCGACCCGGAGGTCGCCGAGAACGAGCGGCGCGCCGAGCTGTTCGAGTGCGTCGACTACTTCATGCGCCTGTGGAACGAGCGGGTGAACGCCCCGCCCAAGTCGGACCTGATCTCCATGCTCGCCCACGGCGAGGCCACCCGCGACATGGACCGAATGGAATACCTCGGGAACCTGATCCTGCTGATCGTTGGCGGCAACGACACCACCCGCAACACCATCACCGGCTCGGTCCTGGCCCTGCACCAGAACCCCGACCAGGATCGGCTGCTGCGTGGCAATCCGGAGCTGATCCCGGCCATGGTCTCCGAGACCATCCGCTGGCAGACGCCGCTGGCCTATATGCGTCGCCGCGCCACGCGCGACTTCGAGCTTGGCGGCAAGACCATCCGCGAGGGCGACAAGATCGCCATGTGGTACGTCTCCGGCAACCGCGACGAAGAGGTGATCGAGCGGCCCAACGACTATTGGATCGAGCGCCCGCGGGTGCGCCAGCACCTCAGCTTCGGCTTCGGCATCCACCGCTGCGTCGGCAACCGCTTGGCCGAGCTGCAGCTGAAGATCATCTGGGAGGAGATCCTGCGCCGCTTCCCCAAGGTCGAGCTGGTCGGCGAGCCGCAGCGCGTGTTCTCCAGCTTCATCCACGGCTACACCCATCTGCCGGTGCGCGTGGAGACGCGCAACTAAGGCGCGCCGCGCGGACCCGCCGCGCCCGCCTTGCCCCCAAGCGTCCGCCGGGATGGGCCCCCGATCCCGCGCGCAAAGCCTCCGATCACCCCTTTTTGCGCCAAGATTGGGCTCTGTTTACGTCCACTTCATCCTGGAATCATGCCGCCAACGCTCCCTTTCTACGAAACGGGAGATCACCGGCGAAGCCAGGGAGGGGGGCGGTGGGCCGTGGGCCGGTAGTGTCGCAGCTTCCCAAATGGGTTCGGTTGAGAAGCGTGGTGCCGAGTTGGGCGAGGCGTTATCGTTCGGGCTAGCGCTCGGCCAATTCAGGCAAGCGCGCCCCATATTAGGAATCGGAGCTTTGCCTAAGGCAAATATGTCGGACACTCCCAGGCCCATATTCGTCCTGGTCCTGGTCGCGATCTTGGTGCTGGGCGTTCTCTGCCTGAACATCTATCTAAACGCGATCAATGCGCCGAGGCAGTTAGGTTTTGGGCCGGGCTGGAGTTGCTACGGCCAGAGCACGAGAGAGCCAATGTGCCGGCGCGACAATCATTCGCGCTCGGCGCCAACGTTACCAAGAGTCCCGGTCGCCAGAAATTCAAACT
>NZ_DATAPY010000055.1:0-27007 GCF_036264965.1 Phenylobacterium sp. | reverse complement strand
CTACCACCAGCGCCTGATCCTCCGCGACCGGGTCGTCCCGGCCGAGCTGGTCCTGGGCGCCTCGGGCTATCGCCGCGAGTGCGTCGGCCTGCACGTGCCCAAGGATATTTACATTCACATCTCCGGGATCGACCTGATCCGCGACGGGGCCGGCGAGTACCTGGTCCTGGAGGACAACGGCCGGACCCCCTCGGGCGTCAGCTACGTCCTGAAGAACCGGCAGGTGATGAAGCAGGCGTTCCCCGCCCTCTTCCAGCAGTACAACGTCCGGGCCGTCGACGACTACGCCTCGAACCTCCTGGCGATGCTCCGCTACATCGCCCCGCCGGGATCGGACGACCCGACGGTCGTGGTCCTGACGCCTGGCGTCTACAACTCGGCCTACTATGAGCACAGCTTCCTCGCCCGCCAGATGGGCGTCGAGCTGGTCGAAGGTCGCGACCTGTTCTTCGACGGCGGCCAGATCTTCATGAGGACCACCCGGGGGGCCGATGCGGGTGGACGTGATCTATCGGCGGGTCGACGACGACTTCCTCGACCCGCTCACGTTCCGGCCCGACAGCCAGCTCGGCGTCGCCGGGCTGATCGGCGCCTACCGCGCGGGGAACGTCGGGCTGGCCAACGCGATCGGCACCGGGGTGGCCGACGACAAGGGGATCTATCCCTACGTCCCCGACATCATCCGCTACTACCTGGGCGAGGACGCCATCCTGCCTAACATCGAGACCTTCCTCTGCCGCGAGCCGGCACAGCTCGGCCACGTGCTGGCCAACCTCGACAAGTTCGTGGTCAAGGCGGTGGGCGCGTCCGGCGGCTACGGCATGCTGGTGGGCCCGCATTCCACCAAGGCCCAGCAGGACGAGTTCGCCGCGGCGCTGAAAGCCGATCCGGACAACTACATCGCCCAACCGACCATCCAGCTTTCCACCGCGCCCTGCCTGATCGATCACGCGATCGACGCCCGCCACGTGGACCTGCGGCCCTTCATCCTCTGCGGCGAGAAGATCGTGGTCACGCCCGGCGCGCTCACCCGCGTGGCGCTGCGCAAGGGCTCGCTGGTGGTCAACTCCAGTCAGGGCGGCGGGTCCAAGGACACCTGGATCCTGACCGACAAGAAGGACCTGCAGCCATGATGCTGAGCATCTTTGCAGGAAGGCTGCTCGCATGATGCTCGCGAGAGTCGCCGACAGCCTCTACTGGATCGGCCGCTATGTGGAGCGGGCCGAGCACCTGTGCCGGCTCTCCGACGTCATGCTGACCGCGACGCTGGACCGCACGGAATCCGCCACGCAGATCGCCCGCATCGCGCTGGCGGCCGTCGGCGACCCCGACGACGCAGCCAAGGCCCGAAACCCCTACGAGGCGGCCCTGGCGCTGGTCCTGGACCGCGAGGACCAGGGCTCGGTGGCCAGTTCACTGGCCAAGGCCCGCGAGAATGCGCGCCAGGTGCGCGACCAGATCACCACCGAGACCTGGGAGCGGCTGAACCTCATCCACCTGCGGATGAGCGACCCCAAGGCCGCGCGCGCCTTCGCCGACGGCTCGCAGGCCTTCCTGCACGACACCATCGCCGACCTGCACCTGTTCAAGGGCGCAGCCGACGCCACCATGAGCCATGGCGAGGGCTGGCGGTTCCTGCTGCTTGGCGTCTACCTCGAGCGGGCCCAACTGATCGGGGCCCTGCTGGAAGTCTGCTTCGGCGACCGCCGCCATCGGACGATCACCGACCACTCTGCGCTCACCGGCCTCTTGCGGATGAGCTGCGCGCTGGAACCCTATCTGCGGGTCTACACCGCCGACATGCAGCCACGTTTCATCCTGGAGTTCCTGCTGCTCGACGAGGACTTCCCGCGTTCGGTGCGGTTCTGCACGGCGCGGATCGAAGAACACCTCACCTCCATCAGCCGCCATGTGGAAGCCGCTGGTGTGTCTGGCCCCGACCGCCTGGCCGGACGCCTCCGCGCGCGCCTGCAATATGCCGAGATCGGCGAGGTGCAGGCCGGCGGCGCCAGCGCCTTCCTGAGCGCGGTGCTCGACGAGTGCGCCGGGGTCCACCGCCAAGTCTACGAGACCTTCGTCGCCTATACTCTTGAACAGCGTCTGCCGGCCTAAGGACCGTTTCCGCCCGTGCTCCTCGCCGTCCGCCATTCGACCCGCTACCAGTACGATGTGCCCGTGCGCGAGAGCGTCATGGAGCTGTGGATGCAGCCGCAGAAACGCGCCCATCAGCGGCTGATCAGCTTCGAGCTGGAGATCGATCCGGCGGCGCAGCTGTTCTCCTACGCCGACACCTTCGGCAACGCCGTCTACCACTTCGACATCCCCCAGCCCCACGACCGGCTGACCATCACCGCCCGCTCGGCGGTCGAGACCGAGCCGCCGCCCGCCCTGCCCGACCATCTGGACCGCGGCGAATGGGACCGGCTGAAGTCCGACTTCGTGCGCGGCGAGCACTTCGACTATCTGCATCCGCACGGCTTCACCGGCCCCACAGAGGCGCTGGCGAAGTTCATCGCCGAGCGGAACCTGGAGGAATTGCGGGTCCGCGACCCGTTGAGCGCCGTGCGCGACCTCAACGGCATCCTCTACGAAGCCTTCGCCTATGAGGCCGGCGTGACCCGCGCGGACTCGCCCATCGACCACGTACTGGAGGCGCGCAAGGGCGTCTGCCAGGACTTCGCCCATGTGATGATCGCCATCTGCCGCGGCTGGGGCATCCCGGCGCGCTACGTCTCCGGCTACCTCTTCACCGACCGCAAAGCGGGCGACCGCTCTGACCCCGACGCCACACACGCCTGGGTGGAGGTGTTCCTGCCCAGCCTGCGCTGGGTGGGTCTCGATCCGACCAACAACATCCTGGCCGCCGAGCGCCACATCGTCTGCGCCGTCGGCCGCGACTACTCGGACGTGCCGCCCTCGCGCGGGGTCTACAAGGGCGAGGCCGAGAGCGAGCTGGCGGTCGGCGTCACCGTGCGCAAGGCGCGCGCGGCGGTTTCAGAGCCCGAGTTCCTTCGCATCTCCCAGCCGGCGCCGCGGCCCGGCCAGCGCCGCGCCCAGTACTCCGGCCTGGCCTACGACCAGCAACGCCAACAGCAGCAGCAGCAGTAGCCGTCCGCCCCCGCCGCCGCCGAGGGACCAACCTCTGGTAGCATAAAATCTTCATAAATCGTCAGCCCGACCGTCACAGTCGCTGCCTACCCCCTTAGAAAATTTCAGGAGGGGATGCGGCTATGGCGATTCAGAAACACCTCATTTTAGCGGCTGCGTCGCTGTTGGCGCTAAGCACGGCGGCCAAGGCCGCCGGCGTCGATGCGGCCGAAAGCCCCGCGGCCGCACCCTCTGTCAGCGACCTCGTGGTCACGGCGCCCCGCGAAGAGACGCAAGCGCGCGCCCGGCAGCAGGCGGCGCAAAACCTCATCGACGTGCAGTCTGCGGAGACGATCGCCAAATATCCCGACTTCAATGCCGCCGAAGCGCTCGGGCGGATTCCTGGCATCTCGCTCTCCAGCGACACCGGCGAAGGCCGCTTCGTCAATATCCGTGGCATCGACGCGAACCTTAATGGCGCGACCTACGGCGGTGTGGTGCTGCTCAACACCAACGCCGGCGGCACGGCTGCGGGCGGCGGCGGCCGGGCGGTGGAGTTCGACACCATCCCGACCGGCGCGATCGACGGCATCGTCGTCACCAAGACCCGCCTGCCCGAGCAGGAAGGCGAAGGGCTCGGCGGCACGGTCGAGCTGACCCCGCGCAGCGCCGCCCACGTGATGAACCCGTTCCTGGAAGGCACGCTGGGCTGGGGATACGAGCCGCTGCACAAGCACACGGGCCCGACCAATGTTGAGCTGGCGGGCGGCGCGCGATTTGGCTTCGGCGAGCATGGACTGGCGATTGCCGGCGATGGCCAGGCCGAGCCGGTCGCGGCGGGTTGGATTTCCAACCCCTACCCGTTCTCTTTCGTCTTGAACGCATCGCGCAAGGACGACCGGCGCGCCGTGGACGACATTGAAGAAAGCTACATCGACGCCAGCACGCCACCGACCGACAAGACCGCCCACCAATACGACCTGCGGCGTTACGACTATCATCGCCGCCGCTTCGGTTATGGCGGCGAATTCGACTTCCAACCGAATGACGATCACAGCTACTACGCTCGCGCCAGCATCGCCGGTTACATCGAGGCCGTGCACAAGAACTTCCTGCTGTTCCGCAATATGGACGGCGGGACCAACGCCACGGGGACGGTGGTTCCCGACCCCAGCAATCCCAATGGCTTCCTGACCACCACCACGCCGACGGTCACCCTCACCGACGAGCAGGAGACACACCGCAACCAGGTCTACGTCGTCGGCGGCAAGGACCGTTTCGGCGATGTGGCCCTTGATTACCGCGCGTCCTACAGCCGCGCGACGTTCGCCGTCGGCTACAACTTCGGCGCCACCTTCAGCGGGCCGTCCGGGACGCCGCTCGCCTATGACAATGTCACCGACGCCAACTTCCCGAAGTTCACCTTCGTGACCGACGCGACCCATCCGACGCCGTTCAATCCCAACGACGCGACGCAGTACAAGTTCACCAAGCTCTCCAACAGCTCGGAGTTCGACGTCGACCAGGAGTACGCCTACGCGGTCAACGCGGCCGTCCCGGTCCATCTGATCAACGACAGCGACCAGGTGAAGGTCGGCCTGGAAGCGCGTCTGCGGGACAAGGTCGTCAATCCCATCCTCATCAGCGGGGTGACCGCCCCGTCGATCCTGCTGTCGACCGTGTCCGGGCCGGCCAACACCTACTACGACGGCCACTACACCAACGGTCCGTTCATCGACCGCTATGCGATCCGCAAGATCTACAATGCCGAGACCGGCATCACCCAGGCGACCGATCCGAACGGCTTCTTCCGCGCGAAGGAGAATATCTATGCGGGCTACGGCCAGTATACGACCGACGTCGGCCCCTGGAGCTTCCTGGCCGGCGTGCGCGTCGAGAAGACTGACGGCACGTACACGGCCTTCGTCAGCACCGACAACAACTCCCCGGTGCTCGCCAGCCGGCCCGCCGATTACACCGACGTCTTCCCCACCGCCCAGGTGAAATACACCTTCTCACCTGAGCTGATCGCCCGCGCGATCTACTCGACCGGCATCGCGCGGCCCGGGTTCGAGCAGAACAAGGCGACCGCCTCGATCAACACCACCAATGACCCGGGCACCGTTGAAATCTCTCGCGGCAACCCGGCGCTGAAGCCCACCACCGGCAACAACTTCGACCTCTCGCTGGAATACTACCTGCCGAACGGCGGCATCGTGGAGGCCGGGCTGTTCGACAAGGAATTCTCCAACTACATCGCCCCGCGGGTGCAGCACGGGATCACGACGGACCCTCTCGCCCCCGGCCAGCTCGCCAATGTGACCACGTTCCTGAACATCTCCTCGGCGCATGCGCGCGGCGCGGAGTTCGCCTACCATCAGAAATTCACCTTCCTGCCGCAGCCGCTCGACGGCTTCGGCGCCGAAGCCAACCTGACCCTGGTCGACTCCCGCATCCTCGAATACGACGCAGCGACCAGCGGATCGGGAACCAACCAGTTCGGCCTGCTGCCCGGCACCTCCAAGGTGACCTGGAACCTGGCCGGGTTCTACGAGGCGCACGGCGTCCAAGCGCGGCTCTCAGCCGAATACGTCAGCCACAGCCTGTTCGGCCTGGGGGGCGATAAGTCGCTCGACGTGCTGCAGGACAAGCGCCTGACAATGGATTTCACGTCCAGCTATCAGATCGACCCGCGGCTCAGCGTCTATTTCAACGCCAAGAATCTGCTCAATACGCCGTTGCGCTACTATGAGGGCAGTCCCGACCGCCCGATCCAGCGTGAATTCTACGACGTGACCTACGAGGCGGGCGTCCGCTTCAAACTCTAGAGGCCCGGAGCCCCGCCTATGAACCGTCAGGTCGCTTCGATCGCTGTCGCCATGGCCGTCGCCTTGGGCTTGCCGGCCAAGGCTGCGGGCCTTGAGGGCATGCCCCGCTACGACCGCGTCTTCGTGATCGTCGAGGAGAACAAGGACTACGATCAGATCCTCGATCCGGCTTCGGCGCCCAATATCGCAGGCCTCGCCGCGCGCTACGGCAACGCGACCAAGTTCTACGGCGAAGTGCATCCGAGCGAAGCGAACTATGTCGCCATGCTGGGCGGCGACACCTTCGGCATCCACGACGATGACGCCTACTACTGCAAGGCCGGCTCGACCCAGCCGTTTTGCGACGGCGCCGCGGCCCCGGGCTACGCCGACCACACCGTCCGCACGCGACACCTCGGCGACCAGCTGCTGGCCGCCGGTCTCAGCTGGAAGGGCTATTACGAGACCCTGCCGGAGCCCGGCTCGCTGGCCGTCGTCGCCGGCGATCCGCGGTTCGACAACGGGACGCGCAAGACCGCCCTCTACGCCTCCAAGCACTCCGGCTTCATGAACTTCGCCAGCGTGCAAAACGATCCGCGCCGCGCCGAACGCATCGTCGGCTTCGACCAGCTGGACCGTGACCTGGCGGCCAACGCCCTGCCGGCTTTCGCCCTGATCGTGCCCAACCAGTGCAACGAGATGCATGGCCTCTCGGGCGATGGCGTGCCGGCCGACTGCGAGAGCGCCAATAAGGCCGCCCTGATCCGGCGCGGGGACGCCTACGTGGGCGATCTCGTGCGGCGCATCCAGGCCACGCGAGCCTGGGCGGGGCGCGAAAACGTCGCGATCGTCATCACCTTCGACGAAGGCGCGGGCAAGACCCGGGACGGCTGCTGCGCGGTGACGCCGGAGGCGCTGTCCAACTTCGGCGGCGGCCACATCCCGACCATCGTCATCACCAACCACGGCCCGCGCGGCGTCCGCGACGACACGCCCTACAACCACTACTCGCTGCTGCGGACCCTGGAGGATGCGTTCGGGCTCTCCGAGCGTCTCGGCCACGCGGCGGACACCGACAAGGGCGTGCGTCCCATGACGCCGCTGTTCGCGACGAAGCCCTGACGGACCGGGAATGAAACGCTGCGGCGGGAAAGCGCGCTTGCGCGGACGCTTAGACCCTCCGTCCGGACTGGGGCCGAGAGATGGTGCGCCGGAAGGCCATCGTAGCCCGCCGCAGCGTCCGCAAGTCTAGTTGAGAAGCGCCCGGCTGTGAAAGGCCGCCTGCGCCGGCTTGCCGAGCCGACGTTGGCGAAGATTGGTAGGCCGGGTGAGGTTCGAACTCACGACCATTCGATTAAAAGTCGAATGCTCTACCACTGAGCTACCGGCCCACGACGCGGGGGGCCTTGAACAGCCCTTGGCGAAGCGGCGCGGACCTTAGGCGCCGCACCTTTCTCGCGCAAGTGCGGGCGCCCTGACTTTGCCAGGATATCGCCTAAGGTGGCGCTCGATGCGATGCGCGACAGCCCTCCTCCTGAGCGCCGCGGCCCTTGGGCTGTGCGGCTGTCTGACCGAACCCGAAAACGGCTCGCCGAAGGTGCAGACCACCGCGGAAGCTGATCGGGCCGGGGTTAAGGGCGTCGCCGAATCGCCCCTGCGCGACCTCAATGTCCTGCGCACCAAGATCCCCGAGGTGCTGCTACAGGCCATGGCCGACCCGTACGAACGTCCGGCCGCGGGGCGGTGTCCGGACCTGCTGACACGGCTGGCGCCTCTCGACGAAGCCCTGGGCGACGATCTCGACGCGCCCTCCCAGAAGGAGGAGGGCATGATGGACAAGGGCAAGACCACCGCCCTCACCGTCGCCTCGGGTGCGGCCAGCGACGTGATCCCCTTCCGCGGCTGGATCCGCAAGCTGTCCGGCGCCGAGCGCCATGATCGCTACGTCCAGGCCGCGATCACCGCCGGCGCCGTGCGGCGCGCCTATCTGAAGGGCCTCGGCGAGGCCAAGGGCTGCAGTCCGCCGGCCACGCCCAGCCACGTTCTGGCCGGGGCCCCGATCATGGACCAGTCCATGAAGCCGAAATACCCAATCCATTGAGGCGTTCCGCCGGCGGGGTCGGGCCGCAACTCCCGCTGATAGAAGTCCTCACGTTTCATCCAGTCGGCCAGCGTCAGCACCTGGCTGATGTCGCCGTAGACGATGGGCTGCATCTGCGGATAGCGCCGGCCTTCGCGAAAATCGGCGATGAACCGCAGGTTCGCGTCGGCGGTGCGCACCGCGTAGACCGCCATCACCCCCTGATGGGCCAGCAGGAACACTGAGGCGGCGACCACCATCGCCTCGGAGGCGCGGGGCCGTCGCGTCCAGGCGCGGCGCAACCAGGGCAGCGCCAGCAGCCACAGACCTACGTGCAGCGGCGCCAGGAAGACCGAATAGCGCATCGGGACCAGGCTTGGGGCGATGATCCCGGTGCGCGCCATGCTGGCCATCGCCGCAGTGGTCAGCGAGAAGACGATCAGGCTCACCGCCGCCCGCTCGCTCCAGTCCGCGCCACGCCGCGCCTTGAAGGCCAGCGCGGCCAGCGAGACCGCCAGGATGGCCAGCCCGAAAGCCCAGCCAAGGGCCGGCAGGGCCCGCACCCAGGGCAGGCCGAGGTAGTTCAGCGCCAAGGCGCCGGCCTCCGCGAAATGGCCGGCAAGCCCGGCGCCAACCGCCGCCGAACCCGCGCCCGGCGCCTGTCCGACCAGATAGAGCAGGCTGAACGCGCCGCCGGCTGCCGCCACCGTGATGCTCGCCACTCGGTCGCCCTTCCGCCAGGCGCCGAACAGCAGGGCGGGCCAGACGGCCAGGCCGGCGGCGCTGCCGAGCCCTGCCGCGGCTGCGCAGACCAGGGCCGCGACCAGCCGAAGGCGGCGTCGCCCACCGGGCGCCTCGGCCAGCAGGATCGCCGCCACTGCGAAGACCAGGGCGTGCACATAGGTGGTGTTGATATCGGCGGTGGCGTCGAGGACGTTGCAGCCCATCAGGCAGAGCGCCGCGGCCACGCCGGCGCCCACCAGCCTCAGGCCGCGCCCCGCCGCCGCGGCGCCGGCCCAAGCCAGCATCGCCGCGACCGTCGCCAGGCAAGCGACGCCGACCGCCAGGAACAGATAGCTCTTTGCCCCGAAGACCCGGATATCCAGGTCAAGGACCGCGAAGGTCCACACGAGATGGTGGAAGTTGTGCGGCGCCCAGAAATACCGGCCGAGACCTCCGCCGGCCTGCAGCACGCGCCAACGGGCGACCCAGTCGTACATGTCCGAATAGGCTTCGAGGATGGAGGTCCGCCAGACCAGCCAGCCGGCGACCGTCCCATAGGCCGCGAGCGCCGCGCCGAACGCCAGCCGCACCGCCCCACGCAGGCGCACCGCGCCCTCGACCATCAGCGCACGACCTGGCGTTCGAGGAATTCGCGCCGGAAGGCCTGCATCCGCCCCTCGGCGACCGCGGCGCGCAGGCCGGCCATCAGAGTCTGGAAGAAGGCTAGGTTGTGCCAGGAGAGCAGCACCTGGCCAAGGATCTCCTCGGACTTCACTAGGTGGTGCAGATAGGCCTTGGAATAGTCGCGGCTGGCCGTGCAATCGCTCGCGGCGTCCAGCGGCGCATCGTCGTCGGTGAACCGGGCGTTCTTCAGGTTGATGGAGCCTTCCCAGGTCCAGGCCTGACCGTGTCGGCCTGACCGGGTCGGCAGCACGCAGTCGAACATGTCGACGCCCCGGGCCACCGCCTCGACGATGTCGATGGGCTTGCCGACGCCCATCAGATAGCGCGGCCGTTCCGGCGGCAGCATGTCGGGCGCGTAGTCGAGCACCTCGACCATGCCGGCGTGCCCCTCGCCCACCGCCAGGCCGCCAATGGCGTAGCCGTCGAAGCCGATCTCGGTGAGCCGCTCGGCGGACTCGCGGCGCAAGGCCGGCGACATGCCGCCCTGCTGGATGCCGAACAGGGCCTGCGTCTCGCGCGCCCCGAACGCCGCCTTCGACCGCTCGCCCCAGCGCGCGGAGCGCCGCATGGCCTCGCCGGCCCGCTCGTCCGTCGCCGGCAGCGCCACGAGTTCGTCGAGCTGCATGACGATGTCGGATCCCAGCAGATCCGCCTGGATCTCGATGGACCGCTCAGGCGTCAGCACGTGCTTCGAGCCGTCGATATGGCTCTGGAAGGTGACGGCCTCCTCGGTGACCTTGGAGATCTTCGACAGCGACATGACCTGGAAGCCGCCCGAGTCGGTGAGGATCGGTTTCTCCCAGCGCATGAACCTGTGCAGGCCGCCCAACCGCGCGACGCGCTCGGCCGTGGGCCGCAGCATCAGGTGATAGGTATTGCCCAACAGGACGTCGGCGCCGGTCTGTGCCACCTGTTCGACGGTCAGGGCCTTGACCGTCCCGGCCGTACCCACGGGCATGAAGGCCGGGGTGCGGATCTCGCCGCGCGGGGTCGACAGCACGCCGGTGCGCGCCTGGCCATCGGTCGCCGCGATCTGGAATGGGAAGGCCGCCATCAGGCCTGCTTCCAGAGCAGACTCGCATCGCCATAGGAATAGAACCGATAGCCGGTGGAGATCGCATGGGCGTAGGCCGCGCGCATGGCCGCCAGCCCGGCGAAGGCGCTGACCAGCATGAACAGCGTCGACTTCGGCAGGTGGAAATTGGTCATCAGCCCGTCGGCGGCGCGGAAGCGATAGCCCGGGGTGATGAAGATCGCAGTCTCGCCGACGAAGGGCCGGATCACACCATCCTCGCCGGCCGCCGATTCCAGCAGGCGCAGGGACGTGGTGCCCACACAGACGATGCGGCCGCCCGCCTGGCGAACCGCATTGAGCCGCTCGGCGGTCGCCGCGTCCACCTCGCCCCACTCCGGGTGCATGTGGTGTTCAGCCACGACCTCTGTCTTCACGGGAAGGAAGGTGCCGGCGCCCACATGCAGCGTGACGAAGGCGGTTTCGACGCCGACGGCCGCCAGCCGCGCGAGCAGCTCCGGCGTGAAGTGCAGGCCGGCGGTCGGCGCGGCGACCGAGCCGTCCTCCTGGGCGTAGACCGTCTGGTAGTCGCGGCGGTCCTGTTCGTCCTGCGCCCGTTTGGCGGCGATGTAGGGCGGCAGCGGCATCGACCCGCGCTCGGCGATGGCGGCGTCCAGGTCGGGGCCGGAGAGGTCGAAGTTGAGGGTCACCTCGCCGCCCTCGCCCTTGGCGGTGATCGTGGCGTCGAGGGCGCCGAGCAGACAGGCCCGGTCCGAGCTTTCGCCGAACACCACCCGGTCGCCCTTGGCCAGCCGCTTGCCGGGGCGCATGAAGGCCGTCCATTGATGCGGCGACAGGCGGCGGTGCAGCGTCGCCTCGGCCGCCACCTGGCTGTCACCCCGATGGCGCACGCCCTTCAGCCGGGCCGGGATCACCTTGGTGTCGTTGAGCACCAGGATGTCGCCGCCGCGCAGCTCGGCGGGCAGATCGCGTACGGCCAGGTCGCGCAGTGGCGCCCCCGGCTGGACCACGAGCAGGCGCGCGGCGTCCCGCGGGCTGGCCGGCCGCAGGGCGATGCGGTCGTCTGGAAGTTCGAAATCGAAATCGGCAAGCTGCATGGCCGGCGCGTGAAGGCCACGCGCGCGGCTCGCGGTCAAGCTCAGCCGATGCTAGGAGCCCCCATGCGCTCTATTTGGCTGACCCTGCGGTGGTGCCTCGAAGCTGCGGCCGCCGCGCTCGCCTTGATGGCGGCCGCCGCGGCTGTGGGCGCCGAGGGCGGCCGCTGGAACGACAAACTCGACCTCCTGTCGCACTTCGCCCTGATCTGGCTGGCGGCCGGCGTTCTCGCGTTCATCCTCTCCTGGGTCTCGCCCAGTGTCTGGCGCGGCTCGCTGATCCGGGTGGCGGCCCTGGTCGCGATCCTGGCGGCCGGCGGTCTGATCCTGCCCGATTTCACCCGCCAGAGGTCACCCCGCGCCGAGGCGTCGGCTCCGCACCAGGTCAAGCTGATCGAGTTCAACCAGTGGGGCGAAAACAGCGACCCCGATCGGGTTGTCGCGTGGATCGCCGCGCAACATCCGGACCTTGTGATCGTCGTCGAGCCGACCCCGGCCTTGGAGCCAAAGATGCGCCAGGTGACCGGATTGGAGACGGTATCCCTGGACGGCTCGTTGATCGCCACCCGCCACCCGGTGGTGAAGATACGGCACGCCTGGGACACTCACGAACTGCCGGGGCGAATTTTCTTCATGAACTGGCCCGAGGTCTACGGCTTCGACGGCAAGCCCTTCACCCTGATGGGCGTGCACATCGGGTGGCCGATACCGGCGCGGCGGGCGCGGGCGGAGACGTTGCACCTCACCCTCACCCTCGACACGATCGATCGGCCCAGCACAATCCTGGCCGGGGATTTCAACTCGACGCAGTGGTCCTACCTGCGCCGCCAGGCCGAAGAGGCCATCGGGCTGGAACGCCGCGACCGCGCCCTGCCGAGCTGGCCGGCGCGGCTGCCGATGCTGCACGGACGCGATTTCCCGTTCCCGTTCCTGCCGATCGACCACATCTATGCCGGCAGCCTATGGCGCACGGTCAAGGTCGAACGCGGCCCGAAGCTGGGTTCGGACCACTATCCGCTCATCGCGACGCTGGCGTGGGACGGCCCAGTGGGCGGCGACCCGAGCCTCTGGCCTGGGCGCTAGCCGCCCGTTTTACGCAACCTTCAGCGAGATGATCTTGCCCGGATCGCGCGGCGGCTCGCCCTTCGGCAGGGCGTCGATGTGATCCATGCCCTCGGTCACCTCGCCCCAGACGGTGTACTTGCCGTCGAGAAAGCGGGCGTCGTCGAAGCAGATAAAGAACTGGCTGTTGGCCGAGTTCTCGCTGGCGCTGCGGGCCATGGAGCAGACACCGCGCACGTGAGGCTCCTTGGAGAACTCGGCCGGCAGATTGGGCTTCTTGGAGCCGCCCATGCCGGTGCCGGTCGGGTCGCCCCCCTGAGCCATGAAGCGGGGGATCACCCGGTGGAACACCACGCCGTCGTAGAAGCCTTCGCTCGCCAGCTCCTTGATCCGCGCCACGTGCAGGGGTGCGAGGTCCGGACGCAACTTGATGGTCACCGGGCCGGTCGCCAGTTCCATGATCAGGGTGTTGCCGTCACCCTTGCTCTTTGCGGGGGCCTTGCTCCTCGCGGGAGCCTTGGTCGCGGCTTTCGCCTTGGCTTTGGGGGCCATCATTTCACCTCTACAGGAATGTCAACATCGCAGGCCGTGAAGTCCGCGCCCTTGGCGGCGCGCATGTGGTCGATCTCGGCCTTGAACCAGGGGCCCTTGGTGTCGATCACGCGCACCTTCGGACGGGTCGCCTCCGGCAGATCGGCCAGCACGCGGACATGTTCCATATAGTCCTGCGGCTGCTCCACAGGCTCGCCGGCCTTGATCGCCCGCACCACGTCCAGGCCGCTGATCACCCGCCCAAAGGCGGTGTATTTCCGCTCCAGCGACGGATAGGCGTAGCGCATCAGGAAGAACTGGCTGTTGCCGCTGTCGGGATTGTCGTCGCGCGCCATGCCGGCGACGCCCGGGCAATAGAGGCCCCAGGCGGTGACCTTCTGGTCCTTGGTCATGGCCGCGAGCTGCATCGACTGGCTCTCCACCGGCATCGCCTTCACGAAGCCGATCTCGGCGACGGTCTGGTCGGCGGCCATCACGAACGGCAGGTCCGCGCCGCGACGGAACGTGAACTCGGCCGGGACATTGGGCTTCGAGGAGCCGCCCTGGCCGTTGTTCTGCGGGTCGCCGGTCTGGTCCATGAACTTGTCGATAACCCGGAAGAACTTGAGGCCGTCGTAGAAATTCTCATGCGCCAGGGCGCGGACCTGGGCGACGTGCTGCGGGGCGAGCTCAGGGATCAGCTCCAGGACGATGCGGCCTTTGTTGGTGTCGATCACCAGCACATTGTTCGGGTCCGGCGTGCGCCAGTCGGTGGGACCGGGAGCCCCAGGCGCGGCCGGCGCGGCGGGTTTCGCGGCCGTAGCGGGCGGCGCCTTGGCCTTGTCCTTGGGGGCCGCCGAGGCGGTGACGGCGGCGGCCGCGGCGCAGGCGGCGAATAGAAATGTTCTCATGGGACTCTTCGTAATGGGCCGGCGCGCGGGACGCCAGCGCCGCGGCTCAATCGCGCCGCGCCTTTGCCATCAGGCGTTCCTTGACGCTCGGGCTGACGAATTTCGAAACGTCGCCGCCCAGGAGGGCGATCTCCTTCACCAGCCTTGAGGCGATCGCCAGGTGGCGGGGATCGGCCATCAGGAACACCGTCTCGATGTTGCGGTCGAGCTGCTGGTTCATGGCGGTGATCGCGAATTCGAACTCGAAGTCCGCCATGGCGCGCAGGCCGCGCACCATGATCCCGGCCCCGATCTCATGGGCGAAATGGGTGGTCAGGCCCTCGTAGGGCTGCACGACGATCTCGGTGGAGTTGCGGAAAGGCGCCACGGCCTCCTCGACGATGGCCACCCGCTCGTCGAGGTCGAACATCGGGGTCTTGCCGGTGTCGATGGCGACGCCGAGGACCAGCTTGTCGACCAGCTTCACGGCCCGGCCGATGATATCGATGTGCCCGTTGTGGATCGGATCGAAGGTGCCCGGATAGAGCCCGATGCGGGTCATGCGCCTTGGTCCCCCAACAACCTCGTCTTCGCCTTTCGCCGTCGCGCGCAGTTCTGGCAAGGGGAAACTTATTCGGCCCTAGCCTTCCGCCGTGTCCGGACCATCGCCACCGCCGTCCGCGTCACCTTCGAGCTCGATGTCGGCGTCGTCCTCGCCGGTGTCTGCCAGGCGTTCGACAGACGCCACGTGCTCATCCTCAGCCTTACGGAAGACGATGACGCCCTGGGTGTTGCGGCTGGCGAGGCGGACCTTCCGAACCGGGGTGCGGATGAGTTGGCCCTGGTCGGTGACCATCAGGATCTGATCGCTCTCGTCCACCGGGAAGGAAGCTGCGAGGCGGCCACCCTTCTTGGTGAGGTCCTGGGCGAGCAGGCCCTGGCCGCCCCGTCCGGTGCGGCGGAATTCGTAGGCCGAGGTGCGCTTTCCAAAGCCTTCGGTTGAGACCGTCAGGATAATCTCCTCAGCCGCGCCCAGTTCCGCGATCCGCTCAGGTGTCAGACTGACCTGGTCTTCGCCGTCGGCGTCGTCCTCTTCGGCCAGAGGCGTTTCCTCTCCGTCGTCGCCCTCGGCCGCCGTCCGCATGAGCTTAGCGTGCTTGAGATAGGCCGTGCGCTCGGCCGGCGTCGCCGGGACGGCGCGCAGGATCGCCATCGAGATGACGCTGTCGCCCTCGGCCAACCGCACACCCCGCACGCCGGTGGAATCGCGGCCGGCGAACACGCGCACTTCCTCGGTCGGAAACCGGATGGCCCGGCCGAGCGCGGTGGTTAGCAGGATGTCGTTGACCCCGGCGTTGCAGATGCCGACGCCGACGATCTGATCGCCCTCATCCAGCTTCATGGCGATCTTGCCGTTGCGGCGCACGTCCACGAAGTCCGACAGCTTGTTGCGCCGCACCCCGCCGGAGCGGGTGGCGAACATCACGTCGTACCGATCCCAGGTCGCCTCGTCCTCGGGCAGCGGCAGGATTGAGGTGATGCTCTCGCCGGGCTCGATGGGCAGGATGTTGACCCAGGCCTTGCCGCGTGAGGTCGGCGTACCGATCGGCAGGCGCCAGACCTTCAGCTTGTAGGCCTTGCCGCCTGACGAGAAGAACAGCATCGGCGTGTGGGTGTTGGCCGAGAAGACGCGGGTCACCGCATCCTCGTCCTTCGTCGCCATCCCGGAGCGGCCTTTACCGCCGTGTTTCTGAGTACGATAGATCGACAGGGGCGTGCGCTTCACATAGCCGCCGTGGGTGACCGTGATCACCATGTCGTCGCGGGCGATCAGGTCCTCGTCTTCGACGTCGGCGTCACCCTCGACGATCTCGGTGCGGCGCGGCACGGCGTAGGCCTCGCGAACCTCCACCAGCTCCGCGCGGACGATGGCCATGATGGCGGCGCGCGATGCCAGCAGTTCGAGGTAGCCCTGGATGGCGTCGGCCAGCGTCTGGGCCTCACCGAAGATCTCATCGCGGCCGAGGCCGGTAAGGCGCGAGAGTGTCAGCGCCAGGATGGCGCGGGCCTGCTCGTCCGACAGCCGGATCTTGTTCCCGTCGATCACCAGCGTGCGCGGGTCGGCGATCAGCTCGACCAGGGGCAGCATGTCGCCCGCCGGCCAATCCTTGGCGATCAGGCGCTCGCGGGCCTCCGCCGGGTCCTTTGACGAGCGGATGATGTGGATGAACTCGTCGATATTGGCGACGGCGATGGCGAGACCGACCAGCACATGGCCGCGGTCGCGCGCCTTGGAAAGTTCGAACTTGGTGCGTCGTTCGACCACCTCTTCGCGGAACTTCACGAAGGCGGTGACCATCTCGTACAGGCCCATCTGCTCGGGCCGTCCGCGGTTGAGCGCCAGCATGTTGACGCCGAACGACGACTGCAGAGGGGTGTAGCGATAGAGCTGGTTGAGGATCACCTCGGCGCTGGCGTCGCGCTTCATCTCGATGACGATGCGCATACCCTGGCGGTCGCTCTCGTCGCGCAGGTCGGAGATACCCTCCACGCGCTTCTCGCGGACCAGCTCGGCGATCCGCTCGACCAGACCGGCCTTGTTCAGCTGGTAGGGGATCGAGTGGATGATGAGCTTCGCGTTCCTTGCGGATCTCCTCGATCGTCGCCACGCCGCGCATGATCACCGAGCCGCGCCCGCTCATCAGGGCGTTGCGCGCACCGGTCCGGCCGATGATCTGGCCGCCGGTGGGGAAATCCGGGCCTGGCACGATGTCCAGCAGGGCCTCGATGCTGACCTCGGGGTCGTCGACATAGGCTAGGCAGGCGTCGATCACCTCGCCCAGATTGTGCGGCGGGATGTTGGTGGCCATGCCGACGGCGATGCCGCCGGCGCCATTGACCAGCAGGTTCGGCACGCGGCTGGGCAGCACCACCGGCTCGTGCTCGGAGCCGTCGTAGTTGTCCTTGAAGTCGACGGTGTCCTTGTCCAGGTCCGCCAGGATCGACATGGCCGCCTTGGTCAGCCGGCACTCGGTGTAGCGCATGGCGGCGGGCGGATCGTTGTCGACCGAACCGAAGTTGCCCTGCCCGTCGATCAGCAGCAGGCCCATGGAGAACGGCTGCGCCATCCGCACCAGGGTGTCGTAGATCGCGAGGTCCCCGTGCGGATGGTACTTACCCATCACATCGCCGACGACACGGGCCGACTTCACATAGGAACGGTCCGGCGTGTGCCCCTGCTCGTTCATCGAGAACAGGATGCGCCGGTGCACGGGCTTCAGGCCGTCGCGGACGTCAGGCAGCGCCCGGCTCACGATCACGCTCATGGCGTAGTCGAGATACGAGCGCTTCAACTCGTCTTCGATTGCGATAGGGGCGATGCCCCCGTGCCGGTCGGCCGGCGGGGTAGTGTTTTCGTCGGTCAAGGGAGGGATTTAGCCGTTAGAATCGGACTGCTTATGTGGGGGCCATAGTTAGCATTCTGAAGCCCCCGACGCCAACTTTCGTGCGCGCGTACGCGCGCACGTGCGCGGGAGCCCGGTAAAGCATCGCGTCGCGGGACGGTGACCGCGGGCCGGCGGCGTCCTAAGAAGCAGCTTCGAGAAGGTTTCGTCCGTCCCATGCCATCCCCCCTCGCGCCGTCCAGCCCATGCCCCTGATGCTCGGCGAAGCCGCGCCGTGGTTCACGGCGTCGACGCCGTCGAACCCGGAGTTCGTGTTCGACACGGCCGCCGGGCGCTATGTCCTGATGGTCTTCCTGCCGAAGGACGACGCGGGCGCTGCGGCCGAGGCCATGCGCCTGGTGGCGAGCCATCGCGCCCGCTTCGACGACCAGACGCTCAGCGCCTTCATCGTGGTGCGCGACCCGACGACCGCCGCCACCGCCCAGGATATGCAGGGCCTGCATTGGGTGCTGGACGTCGCAGGCGCGGTCAGCCGCCTCTACGGCGTCCTGCAGGCGGACGGCGCAGAGGCGCCGATGTGGCTGTTGCTCGATCCGACCCTGCGGGCGATCGGCCGCGTGCAGTTGTCGTCAGGGCAGAAGATCTTCGACATGATCGTCCAGCTACGTCCGCCGGCCGACCACGCCGGCGTGCCGATGCATGCGCCGGTGCTGACCGCACCGCGGATCTTCGAGCCGCAACTGTGCGAACGGTTGATCGCCCTGCACCAGGCTGACGGCGGGACGTTCACCGGCGTTATGCGCGACGCCGGCGCCCGTACGGTGATGGTGATGGACGAACTGAAGCGGCGCCGCGACGTGCTGATCGACGACGGGGCGCTGCAGGTCCTGCTGCGCGATCGGCTTGAGCGGCGACTCTTTCCCCTGATCGAGCGCGGCCTCGGGTTCAGCGTCACCCATATCGAGCGCTACGTGGTGAGTTGCTACGACGCCGACGACGGCGCGGTCTTCCACCCGCATCGCGATTCCACGACGCAAGGGACCGCGCACCGCCGGTTCGCCTGCTCGATCAACCTCAACGACGGCTTCGCGGGGGGCGACCTGCGGTTCCCCGAGTATGGCCCGCGCACCTACCGCCCGCCGCCGGGCGGGGCTGTGGTGTTCTCCTGCGCCATGCTGCACGAGGCGACCCGAGTCACCGAAGGCCGCCGCTACGCCTTCCTGCCGTTCTTCTACGACGACGCTGGGGCGGAGATCCTCGACGCCTACCGCCAGCGGGTCGCCGCGCTGGCGGAGCCCGCCACCTGATGGACGCCCTGAGGCACACGACATGGAAGGCCCCGTTCGAGCCCGGCGATCCCGCGCCCTGGTTCAGCGCGCCCTCGCCGGAGAACAAGAACTTCCACTTCAGCGTCACCACCGGGCGCTACATGCTGTTGGGGTTCCTGCCCTCGCCGGGACCAGCGCGCAGCGCCGCCTTCGACGCTTTCTCGGCGCACCGCGCCCTCTTCGACGATGACCACATCTCGGCCTTCATGGTGCTGCGCGACGCTGGGTCCATCGCCCAGGCGCGCAACCAGCCGCCCGGGCTGCGCTGGTTCCTGGACGCGGACGGGGCGGTGAGCCGCCTCTACGGCGCGCTCGACGATCAGGGGGGCGAGCATCCCTACTGGCTGCTGCTGGACCCGACACATCGCACCCTGGCCGCCATGCCGTTCGACGATCTCGCGCAGCTCTACGCCCGGATCGAGGCCCTGCCGCCGGTGAACGACTACGCCGGCGCCGAACTCTATGCCCCGGTTCTGATCCTGCCGCGGGTCCTGGAGCCTGAGCTCTGCCAGCGGCTGATCGCGGTCTATGAGGCCGAGGGCGGCCAGCCCTCCGGGGTGATGCGCGACGTGGACGGCCGTACAATCGGCGTGCTCGACAACTTCAAACGCCGCCGCGACGTGATGTTGAGCGAGGGGTCAATTCAGAAGGAGCTCATGGCCCGGGTCAACTCGCGCCTAGCGCCGGCCATCGAGCAGGTCTTCCAGTTCAAGGTCACGCGCCTCGAGCGCTACCTCGTGGCCTGTTACGACGCCGCGGACGGCGGCTACTTTCGGCCCCACCGCGATAACGAGACCCTCGGCACGGCCCATCGCCGCTTCGCGGTGTCGATCAATCTCAACGCCGACGAGTTCGAAGGCGGCGACCTGCGGTTCCCGGAGTTCGGCGACCGCACCTATCGCCCGCCGACCGGCGGGGCCGTGGTCTTCTCCTGCAGCCTGCAACACGAAGCCACGCCGGTGACCCGCGGGCGGCGCTACGCCTTCCTACCGTTCCTCTACGACGAAGCCGGCCAGGCGATCCGCGATCGCAACATGGGGGCCCTCAAGGACGCGCCCGACGGCGCCGATGCCGCCAAGCGGCCGGCGGCCCCTTGAGCCGGCGCCACTTGCGCATTGGATCGGGCGCTCCCAACTCCGCCGCAATCTTGGTCTTAGGTCGAACCATGAACCGCCACGCACCCCTGCTCGCCCTGCCTTTGCTGTCGGTCCTGGCGTTCGCCGGCCCAGCGGCGGCCCAGAAGGCCATCAGCCCCGGCTACTGGGAAACCATCAGCAAGGTCACCTCGCCCTTCCCCACCCAGAAGACGGAGCGGCGCTGCATCCTGCCGGCCGACGTCGCCAAGTTCATGGAAGGCAAGATCAACCACATCTACAAATGCACCTATCCGACCAAGGAGGTCGGGGGCGGCAAGATCCGACTGGAAGGCACCTGCGCCACCAAGGACGGCCCGCCCGTGCCGATCTCCGGCAGCGGGACCTTCAGCAGCGACAGCATGCATCTGGAGGCGCGGGTCTCCCCGCAGATCGGCGGCCTGACCATCCCGGTGCACGCCACCACCGACGCCAAGCGCCTCGGCGAAACCTGCCCCGACCCGGCCGCGCCGGTGACGTAACCTCCTAGAAGGGGATTTCGTCGTCCAGGTCGGCGGAGAAGTCCTCGCGCGGCGCGGAGCTCTGCGCGCGGGGCCCCGACGAGAACCCGCCACCGCCGCTGTAGCCGCCCTCTTCGCGCGCGCCGCTATCGCCGTCGCCGCGGCCGTCCAGCATGGTCAGCTCGCCACGGAATTTCTGCAGCACGATCTCCGTCGAGAACTTCTCCACACCGGACTGGTCAGACCATTTGCGCGTCTGGATCGAGCCCTCGATATAGACCTTCGCGCCCTTGCGCAGGTACTGCTCGCAGACCTTCACGATGTTCTCGTTGAACACCACCACCCGGTGCCACTCGGTCTTTTCCTTGCGCTCGCCGGAGGCGCGGTCGCGCCAGGTTTCCGAAGTGGCCACCCGCAGGTTCGCCACCCGATCGCCGGAGGTGAGCGACCGGATTTCGGGGTCCGCCCCGAGGTTGCCGATCAGAATGACCTTGTTGACGCTGCCCGCCATGTCGATGTCCTAAGCTTCCGTGGTTGCGGGCGTAGAGCCCGGGCGCAAGCTAGCGATCCGTCAACGGATGAGCAAGGACTTTGTTCCCTTTACGTTCACGTTCCGAGGGAACCGTCCACAGGCTTTATTGCGTCGGCATGGCTCCCGGAATGGCCAGCCGGCCGTCGCCGGTGCGCACCAAAGCGACATAGCGCGGACCTTCCAGACTAGTTGAGGTTAAAACGCCTTCCTGTTGAAGAAACAAGAAATTCGCCTGATAGGCGCCATAGATATCCTGCTGCGATCCGCCCATCCGCAGGAACTTTAGTCGCATGGCCTCAAGATTGGAGGCGCAGGTCTCCAGGTTCGCGGCATTGACCAGCTTGAAGTACTTCAGCTTGCCGTTCTTCTGCGGCACCACGTGATAGCAGACACCCGGATCGCCCGGCGGCTCGGTACGCTGGCTGCAGGCGGACAGAGCCACGGCGGAGGCTGCGGCGGCGGTCAGGAGGGCGAGGCGTTGCATGAGCCCGATCCTACACAAGTAAATTCGCTGACGCGAGACGTCAGCCGGCCGGCGGGCATCCCGGCTGGTCCATCAGCGAGCGGAAATTGCGGTTGTCGCCCGAGGTCTCAATCCGGCCGGGAACCAGCCGCAGGGTCTGGGCGCCCCAGCGGCCGTAAGCCGCCTCGCCTGTGCGCTCGCAGCGGCCGGCGAACAGGGTCTGGGCGCAGGCCGCCAGCGGCATGTCGGGCGTGAGTTTGCGCCACTGGCCGCCGGCGTAGCGCCAGCAGGCGTCGGAGGGGCCGCTGGCGGCCTGCGGCGCGATCTGTGGGACGGGCGCGGGTTCCGTCGGCGGCTCTTCGGCGACCCTGCCTTCGCCGGGCGGCAGCGGGGTGATCGCGGTCCCAGCCTGGTCGGCGGCGGCCAAGGCCCCGCTCTGGTCGATGCCCACGTCCAGGGCGTCGGTGGCGACCCCGTTTCGCTTGGCGCAATCCGCCAGGGTCAGGTCGCCCACCAGCTGGCCGGCCACGAAACAGCGGAGCGGCTTGGCGGGATCGAGGCGCCCGGGCGCGGCGCCGGTTGGGTCGATGACCAGTCCTGCGCGGGACGCCGGCGGCGCGGCGGTCTTCTCGCCGCGATGCTGCGACACCAGGGCCCAAGCCACCGCCAGCCCCGCCACCAGCGCTACAGCGGCGCCGGCCAGCGCCAGCACGATTCTTCGGTCCTTGGGGACGACGTCCATGGCCTTCGCTAGACCGCGGGCGCCGGCGTTTCAAGCGCGGCGGGACGGTCGCGCAACGAAGCCGTCAGGCGAATGTCGAGGTCGACGGCGACGGGTTTCCGCCCGTCAGACGCGCCAGGCCGGCCTGCAGGTTGGCCAGCTGATTGGTCAGGTAGGTCGGCACCGGATTGCTGCCGCTCTTGTTCGTCGCCGCGACCTTCTGGGCCGCGGTCTCCGGCGTGTTGGCCGCCACCAGGTCCTGATAAGCCTTGCGCACCACGCCCATCGCCGCGGCGATCGTCGCCTGCGCGTGGCTGATCTGCGAGGCGTTGCTGAGGTTCAGCGTGCTCGAAAGCCCCAGGCCATAGATCGTGGCGCCGCCGTCCGACGGCGTGCTCTTCGAGGTGACGGAGCTGAAGGTCGTCTGGTTGATCATCCCTTCCGGCAGACCCAGGGTCGTCAGCGCGTTCTTGTTGGCCGGGCCGGCGCCCAGGGTGATCAGTGCATTGCCGAAGGCCGGCTTGATGGTGAGCTGCTGGCCCCCGGAAAGCGAGGTGCTGACCGTCGCGGTGGCTTCGGAGCCCGAGGCCCGCTGGATCTTGACGGCCAGCGTCTGCAGGGTTTCGCCCTGATCGATGGTGATGGTCACGGGCGGCGCGCTCCCGGAGGCGACCGTGAATTGGTCGCCGGGGCGAAGAGAACTTTGCGCCGTCAGCTGCTGGGAGGTGTCGCCGCCGATGGTCCCCTTGGGCAGGCCCAAGACGTCGAGCACGCTGGCGCCGCTGGAATCCACGGCGATTGAGGTCGGCGAGGTCATGCCGTCCTTGCCGCTGAAACGCCGCGAATAGTTCACGGTCCCGGTCGCGATATCGATATTGGCGAGGAAGCCGTCCTGCGTGCCGACCGCCGGCTGGTTGGGCAGGTCGGTCCCGGCCGTGCCGGTGATCCACACCTGGCCGTTGGAGACCGCCAGGCCCGTGGCGCGGTCGTTGCCGCTGCCGCCGTAGTAGGCGATCGCGTCGCTGGAGCTCGGGGTCAGGTTCTCGTTCACCTGGGCCGCGAAGGCGTCGGTTCCGCCGGAGGCGGCGCTGGTGATCGTGCCGGCGCTCAGGGCGCCGTTGGCGGTGGTCCCGGCCACCACCACCTGACCGCTCCCGTTCAGCGACAGGCCCGCGATGGTCCCGCCCTGCAGGCTGCCGAGGTCGCGGGTGTTGGTCAGCACGGCCTGGCCCGACGAAAGATCGAAACTGCGCAGGACCGCGTCGCCGTTCTCGACGCTGGCGGTCACCATCGTATTGCCGTCGACCACCAGGCCCTTGGTGGAATCCGCACCCGTGGTGCCAAAGGTCTGGGTGAAGGTCGCCTGCGGCGCCCCGGTCTTGGCGTTGGTGGTGAAACCCTCGACATAGCCGTCATAGCCGCCGATCGCCGGCGCGCCGCCGGGCATGACGCCCTGCGCTTGGCCGGCCACGTAGACGGTGCTCCCGTCGGCGCTGAAGGCGACGTTGGTGGCCTGGTCCTGCAACGCCGAACCTCGCCGCGCGGTCCACAGCTCGTTGCCACTGGAATCATAGAGGCTGACCGTGCTGTCGGTCTGGTCGGAAAACGCCCCGGTCGCGCCGGAATTCAGCGCCCCGTCGGTCGTGCCGTCCAACTGGCCGGTGACCGAGCCCACGACCGCCACCTGGCCGGTCGAGGAGACCGCCAGATTGTAGCCGGTCGCCGTGCTCGAGGCCCCAAGCGTGCGCGTGTAGATGAGGTTGCCGGCCGAATCGTACTTCAGCAGGGCCATGTCCTGCGTTCCGTCGATCTTCTGGCCGTTCACCGTGCCGCTGACGTCGGCCAGCATGTAGACCGAGCCGTCCGCCCCGACCTGGGTGGCGTGGACCGTGCCGATGTTGGGGCCGAGGTTGTCGGAGAAGGTCTGGCCGGAGACGTAGTTGCCCTGCCCGGTGATCTGCGGGGGCGCAGGCACGGTGCTGGTGTCGGTCTGTATCTTCAGCAGCTGGGCGTTGGTGTTGGAATCGTTGGTGGTCGGGTCGTTGTCGGGATTCGGATTGCCGACCGTCTCGCCGATGTAGACCGCGTTGGCCGTCTGCGGGGCGCTGAAGGACACCGTTTCGCTAGTGCCGATGTTGACCTGCATCGCGAACTGATCGGCCGTGGGCGGCAGGGTGACCGTCGTGCCGCCGGCGGTGATGGTCTGCGGCTGACCGGGGATCCGGTCGGCGGCGACGCGCGTCTGGACGCCTGCGGCGGCCAGCTGCTGGTTCATGTAGATGATGACGTTGGCTAGGCTGCGCGTCTGGGTTCCCATGCCCGTGAGGTCGATGGGAACCACCGTCGTCGTGTTGTTCAGCTTCACATTGATGTTGAACTGGACGTTGCCGTCGTAGGCCGGGACATCGGCGGTGAGCGAGGTGGTCAGCGGCGCAGTGGTGTAGGTCGTAGCCGGTTTGGCGATCGTCAGGCTGGCCTGGGCGCTTGTCGCATCCGCGCCCAGCGCCAGCCGAAGCTTGCTGAAGTCAGTGCTCGTCGCATAGTTCGAAACCTGCGTGAGGCCGTTGTTGAAGGCGCTCGACAGCTGCTTCAGCTGCTGGGGATCCTTGGTGGTGGACGCCTGGGTGGCGAGGTCCTCCAGCGTCGACAGGCCCTGATAGAGGGAAAAGAGCTTGCCGTAGTCCGGCGACGCGCCCGGCGCGTTGGTCAGGGTGCTGGCCGTGTTCAGGATCGACTCGCCGGCGAGCGCGCTGGTGACGTTGGCGCTGGCCTGCTTGGGGGTCTCCTGGGTGCTCCAGGGCGGGGTCGGCGCGGCGGGCGTAGCGCTCTTCGCAGTTGCAGCCGCGGCCGTCGCGTTCGACTGCGCGGTGATCAGACCGGACAGGTCGAGGCTAATGATGCCGTTGCTGTCCGTGTTCGCAGTGCTGAACAGCCCCAGCACGTAGCTCTGATTTGAGAACGTAACCATGGAACGCCTTACGCGCGATGAAAACCCCGCAGCCCGACCATGCCGCCGCAACCCCTGCCCGTTCGTTAAGAAACGGCGGAATCTGTCTCGGGAAATCCGTTAAAGGCGGCCCCGGCCGCCGACAGGAAAAGGCCCGGAGCGCTGGCTGCGCTCCGGGCCTTCTTTACGCCCCAACGGAAGGGGTTGGCCGCTACTTGAAGAGCGACAGGATAATCTGCGGCGCCTGGTTGGCGATCGACAGCGCCTGGGTGCCCAGTTGCTGCTGCACCTGCAGGGCCTGGAGATTGGCGCTTTCCTTGGCCAGGTCGGCATCGACGAGATTGCCGACGCCGGCGGTCAGCTGATCGGAAAGCTGCTGGACGAAGGTGTTGTGATTGCTGATTGCCTTGCTCTGCGAGCCAAGGAAGCCCAGCGCCTGGTTGGTGTTGCTGATCGAGCTGGTGAGCTGCGCCAGTACGTTGGTGGCGAAGGTCAGGGTGCCCAGCGACGCCGTGGCCGGCACCGTGATGATCCCACCGCCCAGCGACATGTTCTGGCTGGAAAGGGTAATGAAACCCGTCGCATCGGCGTTGGCGATGAACTTGATCTGGGCCACCGAGCCGTCGAGCATGTTCGCGCCGTCGAAATTGGCGTTCTGGATCACCTGGGTGATCTGGCCGAGGATCGATTTGAAGTCGGAGTTCAGGGCGTTTCGCGATGCGGTGTCGATGGACGGGTCCATCGCGGCCACGACCTTGGTCTTCATCTGCACCAGCAAGTCGGAGATGGTCGAACCCGCGGTGGATGCGACGTCGGCGATGGACGTCGCCCTGTCGAGGCTTGATTTCACCGCCCCGAGCGAGCCGATGTCGGCCCTCTGTCCCTGGGCGATGGCCCAGACCGAGGCGTTATCCTTGGCGTTATTGATCGCCAGGCCGGTGCTGATCCGGTTTTGAACCTCGTTGAGCTTGTTGCTCGTGTTGTTCAGGTTCTGCAGCGCGATAAGGGCTGCATCGTTGGTATGTACGCTCAACGCCATCGGCGGTCTCCTGGATGGCCGCCTACCCGCTTTGCTGCGAGTCGTCGGGCCGTTCGCAGGTCAAGCTATGGAATCGTGGTGAGCAGATGGTTAACGCCAACGCAGATTGCCGCCGCCGGGTGCGCCGGGGCGGTTGAAGTCCGTACGGGTCACTCCCGGTCCAGTGGGAGCCCCTATGCTTCAGGCCTTGGCCCGGACCACGTCCCCGGCTTCGTAATCGAGTGCTTCGCGAAGCTGCAGGACCTGTTCCCGAGGCAGCTGCTGGACCACTTGGCCCGTCACTCGATTGACCGTTTTGTAGACGTAGGAGTTGGTGGCCTTGTCCTCTTCAATGACTAGTCGCAGGTCCGCCGGATCCTGGCTTTGAGCGGCGCGCTGGGCGGGCGTCCCGGTGTCGGGGCGCTGCGGCGCGGGCTTTTGGCCGAAGGTGGGATCTGGGGTGGCTGCGAAGCTCGCAACCTTGTTGTCCATCTCTCCTGTCGTGGGCGCTTCTGACGCCTACGCTCCAATGAGGGAAAAAGCGGACGGCGGAGGGACGAACCCTCCGCCGCCGCCGTACGGCCTACTTGAAGAGGCCGAGGAGGATCGAAGACGACTGGTTGGCGATCGAGAGCGCCTGAATGCCCAGCTGCTGCTTCGTCTGCAGCGCCTGGAGGTTCGCGCTTTCCTTCGCCAGGTCGGCGTCAACGAGGTTGCCCACGCCCGCGTCGATGGTGTTCTGCAGGTCCTGGATGAACGTCAGGTGCGACGCCAGGGCCTTGTCTCCCGTACCGAGCTTCCCGAGGGCGCTCGACACGTTGGCGATCGCCGAATTCAGCGTGGCGATCATGCTGGACGCCGTGGCGACCGTGCTGATCGACGAGGTCGCCGTCAGGCTGCTCGTCAGGTTGGTGCCGCCCAGCGATAGGTCCTGAGCCTTAACGGTGATCACCGAGCTGGCGTCGGCGTTCGCCAGCGCCTGGATGGTCGAGCCACCGCTTTGGATCAT
>NZ_DATAPY010000054.1:0-8551 GCF_036264965.1 Phenylobacterium sp. | reverse complement strand
CCGCATCGCCGGCGGTTGAACCCCTCATCCGACCTGCTTCGCAGGCCACCTTCTCCCAGGGGAGAAGGATGACGGAATGCCTTGGCGCGCCTATATCCCGCCCATGAGCACCCAGACCCCCGACCCCGTCGTCATCGCCGCCTACGCCCGCACGCCCATGGGCGGCTTCCAGGGCGTGTTCGCCCCGGTGAAGGCCACCGAGCTCGGCGCCGCCGCCGTGCGCGCCGCGGTCGAGCGCTCCGGGGCCCAGCCCGACGCCATCGAGCAGATCGTCATGGGCTGCGTCCTGCCCGCCGGCCTCGGCCAAGCCCCGGCGCGTCAGGCGGCGATCGGCGCCGGCCTGCCGAAGTCGGTCGAAGCCACCACCGTCAACAAGATGTGCGGCTCGGGCATGCAGGCCGCGATCATGGCCCACGATGCGCTCGCCGCCGGCAGCGCCGATATCATCGTGGCGGGCGGCATGGAGAGCATGACCAACGCGCCCTACCTGCTGAAGTCCCACCGCGGCGGGGCCCGCATCGGCCACGACACCACCTATGACAGCATGTACCTCGACGGCCTGGAGGACGCCTACGAACCCGGCCGCCTGATGGGCTCCTTCGCAGAGGAGACCGCGAAACAGTACCAGTTCACCCGCGAGGCGATGGACGCGTTCGCCATCTCGTCCCTGACCCGCGCCAAGGCGGCCAGCGAGAGCGGCGCCTTCGCCCGCGAGATCGTTCCCTTCGAGGTGGTCACCCGCAAGGGCGCCGTGCTCATCGACACGGACGAGCAGCCGGCCAAGGCCGATCCCGCCAAGATCCCCACCCTGAAGCCCGCCTTCGCCAAGGACGGCGGCATCACCGCCGCCAATGCCTCCTCGATCAGCGACGGCGCCGCGGCCCTGGTGATGACCCGCGAGAGCGTCGCCCGGAAGCTCGGCATGACCGTCGTCGCCCGCGTCGCCGCCCACGCCGCCCACGCCCACGAGCCCGGCCTCTTCACGACCGCGCCCGTGCCCGCCATCCAGAAGTGCCTCAAGCGCGCCGGCTGGACCGTGAACGACGTCGACCTCTTCGAGGTCAACGAGGCCTTCGCCGTGGTCGCCATGATCGCCGAGCGCGACCTGGGCCTCGACCGCGCCAAGCTCAACGTCAACGGCGGCGCCTGCGCGCTCGGCCACCCCATCGGCGCCTCCGGCGCCCGCATCCTGGCCACCTTGCTCAGCGCCCTCGAAGCCCGCGGCGGCAAAAAGGGCGTCGCCGCCCTCTGCATCGGCGGCGGCGAAGCCACCGCCATGGCGGTGGAGCTGGTCTAGCCCCGAGACGCCGCGCAGCGGAACCTCAGTCTTTTCAACCACGGAAAACACGGAAAGAGCACGGAAAGGCGGGTCGCCTGAGAGGCCGGAGCCAACTCGAATCGCGCGCCTTGCGCGCAACAAAATCATCTACCGGCTTCGCTGATCAAATCTCCTTCCGTGCTCTTTCCGTGTTTTCCGTGGTTCAATTTGGAAGGCGCCGCTGCGCGGAGAGGTTCGCCCCTACTGCTTCGCGGCCTCCATCTGCTTCTTCATCTCCATGGCCTGGGCGCGCATCTTGGCCATCTGTTCGGGGCTGGGGCGGCCGCCGGCGGCGGCGCCGGCCATGGCGTCGGCGACGTTGAACTTCATGCCGCCGGGCAGCATCATGTCGCCGGGCTTCATGTCCGCCGGGCAGGGGCCTTTCCACACCGCGTCGATGGACATCTTGTGCACCCCATTGGCCTGGGCCATCGGCGAGCCCGAGGTCGTCGAGGTGAGCGCCACCGTATAGTGCGAGCCGAAATCGCCGGTCGCCTGGCCGTCGGAGGTGATCGTGCCGCTCTCGCCCATGGCGCAGACGGCGTGGAACTCATAGCCGCCGCCCAGATGCTGCGAGATCTTCTCCTCGCTGCAGTTCGACTTGCCGCTCTGGCTGCCCCAGACCTTCATCTTCTGGTCCAGCGCCGTGTCGATGCACATGCTGACGGTCTGATGCATCTTCTCGGAATTCATCGTCTGCTCCCACAGCCCCGCCTTGCGCGACGGCAGGCCGATCGGGCCCACGGGCGTCGCGGCCGGCGCGTTGGCCGGGGCGGGCGCCGCGGTCCCGGTGGCCGCCGTCTCGGTCTTCTTGGCGCAGGCCCCCAGCGCCAGGACCGCCGCGCCACAGATCAGGCTCCCGCGGATCAGGCCCCCACAGGTCAGGAATATGCGTTTCACCTTGAACCCTCCCGTCGAATGCCCAGTTTGGCAGGGTGGAGGCTAGACGAGACCCTGTCTTAGGAGAACCCAGTTATGTCGGACCCCGCCCTGCGCGAGCCTAAGCTTCGGGACACAGGCGAGCGCTATGAAATGGACGAACAGGGCTCCACCGCCTACGCCGACTATCGCCGCGACGGCGACCGTCTCTACATCGACTACGTCTACGCCCCGCCGGCGATCCGTGGCACCGGCGCCAGCGGCCGCCTGATGGCCGCCCTCAGCGCCGACGCGAAGGCCAAGCACCTGCGCATCACCCCCATCTGCGGCTACGCCGCGCTGTGGCTGAGACGCAGCAAAGAGTTCGGGGATCTGGTGGGGTAGGGGTCAAACGCCTCCTTCTCCCCTTGCGGGAGAAGGTGTCAGGCGAAGGCCTGACGGATGAGGGGTTGCGCGGTCTCACCCCAATTTTCCGCGTGTCCCGGCGAAAGCCGGGATCCAAGCCGAGTCAGCGATGTTGCAGAGCGCCTGAGCTGGCCCGAGGGTCAGCTTGGGTCCCGGCTTTCGCCGGGACAAGCGGGTGTTCAAGCCCTCACGTCCGCGCGGTGATCGCTTCCAGGGTCTGCACCTTGGCTTCGCAGTCCTCGACGAACCGGCGCGCCAGGTCGCGGACGCCGGCCGGGTAGGCGTCGCCGCCCTCGGCGATCTCGGCGGCCATGGTCTCGACCTCGGACATGGCCGCGATCAGCGCGCCGATGTGATCCTTGGCGAGTTGGCGGGCCTCGGCCTGCAGTCGACGCACACGCTCGGCGACGGTTTCGGCCCGGGCAGTCTCGGGTCGGGCGGCTTTCAGGTCGTTGTCGGCGACCACGGATAGAGACGGTGACATGCGGTAATACCTCAAATCCCCAACCTCAGGTCTTGGGCGGCCCGCCGTTCACCATGAACGCCTGATAGGCTACCCCGGCCTGTTGTCTCGAATACGGACGAACACAACACAGGTTCCCTGACAGTTGCATGAACGGCGCCGCTTGCCGGCTCGGTGGGGATTCGCAGTCACAGGGACGGGCCGGTGGCGCACACACCCCAGGCCCAATCGACATTCTTGAGGCAGCCTCCTCCCCTTGTGGGAGGAGGTGGCCCGCGGAGCGGGTCGGAGGTGGGGTTTCTCAGACCTCTCGGCGCTGTTCGGAGCTCGGTCTCGCGGAGCGGGGAGCGCGACCCCACCGTCAGCCCTCCGGCTGACACCTCCTTGTGTGTCTGAAGGGTGCTAGGTTTTCTGGGTCTTCCGGGACGCCCGCCTGGCGTTCCACGCGCCAGGCGGGCTGTCGGTGGAGGGGTCGTCTGCCTCCGAGCCTTTAGGGCTGCGTGGGAGCTGGGCCGCCACTGACATCTCATGACCCGGATGGTTGCAGGGACGTAAGGGTCCGGGCCTCGGCCAACAGATCGTCGTCCAGCGTCAGCGTGACGCGCATGGCGATAGCTCCGGTCGAGGCGCAAGGAGCGCCCACGTTCCTACGTTCTCCCGCCAGTGGCGCGAGAATCCTGGACTTCCAAGCCTCGCCAGCTTACCGTGAACAAAACACGAACTCAAGGTCTTTGACAGGGAGAATTGCGGGCAGACGGCATGACACGCCGTGATGCATCCGTGTGCGCCAACGGGAAAGTTCGGGGCGGGAGACTTGTCCGACGGAGCGAACTTTGGGCCTGCGCCCACCCTGCCATCGCTCATTTGCGCGAAGGCGGGGAAACAAAGTGAGTTGGAGGCGTGATAGGGAGGCGCGCTCCGCGCCTTCCGTGTTTTCCGTGGCTAAAACCTGGGTCCCCGCTTGCACGGGGATGAGCGGGTCAGGGAAGGGCCGTGGCCCTACAGCCGCCCCTTGCGGAACCGTTCAGCGGCTTCCGCCCGCGCCTCGGCCTTGACGCGCTTCACGGCGCCGCGGTCGACCTCTTCGCCGGGGGCGGTGAGCAGTTCGTTGGCGAACTCCAGGTCGAGCATCTTCAGGCGCTTGATCTCGTCGCGCAGGCGCGCGGCCTCTTCGAACTCCAGGTTGGACGCGGCGGCGCGCATGCGGCCTTCCAGGTCCTTTAGCGTGGCCTTGAAGTTGTCGCCCAGGAATGGCTTGGAGCCATCCTCGGCGACGCCCACCGGCACGGTGACGCGGTCCTTCTCATACGGCGAGGCCAGGATGTCCTTGATGCGACTCTTGATGCTGGCGGGCGTGATGCCGTGCTCGGTGTTGTACTCTTCCTGCTTCTCGCGGCGGCGCTTGGTCTCGGCCATGGCGCGTTCCATGGAGCCGGTGACGCTGTCGGCGTAGAGGATCACTCGGCCGTCTACATTGCGCGCCGCACGGCCGATGGTCTGGATCAGGCTGGTCTCGGAGCGCAGAAAGCCTTCCTTATCGGCGTCAAGGATGGCGACTAGGCCGCACTCGGGGATGTCCAGGCCCTCGCGCAGCAGGTTGATGCCAACCAGGGCGTCGAAGGCGCCCAGGCGCAGGTCGCGGATGATCTCGATCCGCTCCAGCGTGTCGACGTCGGAGTGCATGTAGCGCACGCGCAGGCCCTGCTCGTGCATGTACTCGGTCAGGTCCTCGGCCATCTTCTTGGTCAGGACGGTGATCAGGCTGCGGTAGCCGGCCTTGGCTACCTGGCGAACCTGGTCGATGACGTCGTCCACCTGGCTGAAGCCGCCCTTGGAGACCGGCTTGATCTCCACGGGCGGGTCGATCAGGCCGGTGGGGCGGATCACCTGCTCGGTGAAGACCCCGCCGGTGCGCTCCATCTCCCAGGGGCCTGGCGTGGCGGAGACGTGCACCGTGTCCGGGCGCATGGCCTCCCACTCCTCGAACTTGAGCGGGCGGTTGTCCATGGCGCTGGGCAGGCGGAAGCCGTACTCGGCCAGGGTGAATTTGCGCCGGTAGTCGCCGCGGTACATGCCGCCGATCTGCGGCACGGTCTGGTGGCTCTCGTCGACGAACAGCAGGGCGTTTTCGGGGATGTACTCGAAGAAGGTCGGCGGCGGCTCGCCGGTGCGGCGGCCGGTCAGGTAGCGGCTGTAGTTCTCGATGCCGGCGCAGGAACCGGTGGCCTGGATCATCTCCAGGTCGAAGGTCGTGCGCTGCTCCAGGCGCTGGGCTTCGAGCAGCTTGCCCTCGGCCACCATCCACGCCAGGCGCTCCTTGAGCTCGTCCTTGATCTGGTTGATCGCCTGGTTGAGCGTCGGACGCGGCGTCACGTAGTGGGAGTTGGCGTAGATCTTCACGCCCTTCAGGTCGGCGGTCTTCTTGCCGGTCAGCGGGTCGAACTCGGTGATCGCCTCGATCTCGTCGCCGAACAGGCTGATCCGCCAGGCGCGGTCCTCGTAGTGGGCCGGGAAGATCTCGATGGTGTCGCCGCGGCGGCGGAAGGTCCCGCGCTCGAAGGCCTGATCGTTGCGCTTGTATTGCTGAGCCACCAGGTCGGCCATCAGCTTCTTCTCGTCGAGCCGCTGGCCGGGCTCCAGGGTGAAGGTCATGGCCGTGTAGGTCTCGACCGAGCCGATGCCGTAGATGCAGGACACGGACGCCACCACGATCACGTCGTCGCGCTCCAGGATCGCCCGCGTCGCCGAGTGGCGCATGCGGTCGATCTGCTCGTTTATGGAGCTGTCCTTCTCGATGTAGGTGTCGGTCCGCGGCACATAGGCCTCGGGCTGGTAGTAGTCGTAGTAGGAGACGAAGAACTCGACGGCGTTCTCAGGGAAGAAGCTCTTGAACTCGCTGTAGAGCTGGGCGGCCAGGGTCTTGTTGGGAGCCAGGATCAGGGCCGGGCGCTGGGTCAGCTCAATGACCTTGGCCATGGTGAAGGTCTTGCCCGAGCCGGTGACGCCCAGCAGCACCTGGTCGTGCTCGCGGGCGTTGACGCCCTCCACCAGCTCCGGGATCGCGGTCAGCTGGTCGCCGGCCGGCTCGTAGTCGCTGACCAGCTTGAACAGCTTGCCGCCCTCGGACTTGGCGGGGCGGTCCGGCCGGTGCGGCTTCCACAGCAGCGGCATGGTGTTCTCGTCGTAGTCGAACGAGGCCGACATGTCGGCGACGCCGGCGGGCGCCAAGGAGCCTTCTCGGGCTGTGGTGGTCGTAGGGCGGGGCACGGCGGCAAAGTAGGTCTTCGCCCCGGCGAACGCCAGACCGTCGGCCGCGGTTGCTGACAGCAAGGTGGCAGCAGCTTCCCCTTCCCTTTCATGGGGAGGGGAGCAACGCTCTACCTCCGCGCGTCCAACCAGTCCTTCACCGTGCGGTCGACGAGATCCTGAGCGTCGTGCTGTACGAAGTGGCCGGCGGTGGGGATCATCAGGATGGTGGTGTCGGCGGCGACGTGGTCCCAGGTGCCATTATGGCCGGCGGCGTTGAGGGCGGTGTCCTTCATGCCGTGGATCACCAGCACCGGGACCTTGACCAGCGGGAAGGGGACCTCCGGGCCGGAAGCGGTCTCGCCGACGCCCTTGGGATAGTTGGCGCGGTAGTAGTTCATCATCGCGCCGAAATCGGAGCGCTCGAAGGCCTCGACGTAGGCCGCCTTCTCCGTCGGGTCCTTGACCCAGCCGGCCAGGCCCTCGGCGGTCAGGTTCTTTTCCGACCCCGGCTTCTGGAAGTTGCGGGCGTAGTTGGACCCTTCCTGCTGCGCCTTGTTGGTAGCGAGTTCGCGGGCCATCCCGGCCGGGTGCGGCACGGCCATGATCACCAGCTTGTTGACCAGGTCGGGCCGGGCGAAGACCGTCTGCCAGCTGATCGCCGCGCCCCAGTCGTGGCCGATCAGGATGGTGTTGGTCTGGCCCTCGGCCTTCACCACCGCGGCGATGTCGCCGATCAGGTTGGGCATGGCGTAGGCGGCTTCGCCCTGCGGCTTGTCGGAGAGGTTGTAGCCGCGCATGTCCAGCGCGGCGGTGCGGTAGCCCGCGGCCGATAGGGTGGCCATCAACGGCTTCCAGGTCGCCCAGTAGTCGGGGAAGCCGTGCACCAGCACCACCAGGGGGCCCCTGCCCTCGGTGACGTAGTGGATTTTCACCGCGCCGTTCTGGACATAGTGGTCCTCGAACTTGGCCGCGGGCGCCGCATTGGCCGTGAGGGCCAGGGTCATCGCCACGGCGATCGCGCCGGCGAAGGTGATCTTGCGCATGGTCTTGAAGCCTCCCGTTTGGGCGACCGTATCACCGTTTACGACGTAAGCGGAAGCGTGCGGCTAGGAGCCGTGGACGGCGTTCAGCAGGATGAAGACGCTGGCCGCCAGCGCGGCGAGTGCGAGCAAGATGTGGCGCACGTCCGTACGCTCTCCCGGTTCCCTCGGGAGAATGTACGGATGCGGCCAAGTTCCGGACGCTGACCGGGCCAGGCGCTAGCTGTGCGGTTTGCCGGAATCTTCCTGCACGTGACCGGCCACGGCGCCGGCCGCGCCGCCTACCGCCGCGCCCACCGGCCCGGCGACCACGGCGCCGGCGACGGCGCCAGCGCCGGCCTTTTCTTCCGTCGTGCTGCTACAGGCGCCCAGGGCCATCAGGCCGGCGGCGACGAGGATCAGGCTCAGCGTCTTGCGCATGGTGAATCTCCAGTCGGATAATGTCGGTCAGTCAAACGGAACGGCGCCGCTTCGGTTCCTGAGCAGCCGCGAAAGCGCCTCAGCAAGGCGCAAGGTTGGCCCGTGATTTGCGGGCAGAAACGCCGACGGTTCAGAAGGGAACAACCGGCGCTGAGGGGTCAAACTTTTGTTGCAGCGCAATAGAAGCTTGCCAAATCGGCCGAAGTTGTTCATACCCTCTTTACTAATTGCCGTCGCCCACCCCCTTCGAGTCCCGGGTGGGCCTGCCAGCGGTCACTGCCAGCAAGAGCAGGGGCGATCGCGGCGACAATGTCGGGGGGCCAGAGTCGCCCTCGCCGTGTAGGACACGTTTGTTTTGTTTGCAGGAACACAGGCCAGCGCCGATCGGCGCGGGCTGATGAGCGCCGCTTTGATGGGCTCCGGAATCGGCCTGGCCCTGGGCGCGACCTATCTGATCGGCGGCCTGGCTCCGGCCATCGGCGATCACCACCGGGCGGTTCGGATCGCGCAAGCGGCCGGGGGCGCTTTCTCGGAAACCATGTTGCAGCGCGAGATGGATCTCATGGATCCGGCCGCCCTGCGCCTGGCCCGGGCGCATGACGCGTTCGCCGCCGATGTGCAGGCCGACGTCGCCCAGGCCTGGCCGTCACGGCCCGACGAGCGGGCGCCGGTCGGTCGGCGGGTCACGCCCCTCGACAGCGCCCGCGAGCTCGATTGCCTGACACAGGCGGTCTATTTCGAAGCCCGCGGCGAGACCCTGCGCGGCCAGGCCGCGGT
>NZ_DATAPY010000053.1:0-24058 GCF_036264965.1 Phenylobacterium sp. | reverse complement strand
TGAAGGACGAGGTGAGCGTGCGTCCGCGCGGCATCTTCACCCGCGCCAAGGCCCAGGCGGATGTGGGCCGTATCGTCGAACTCTACCGCCGGTCGGGCCGCATCTCCGCCACCGTGACGCCGCAGATCGTCGAGCTGCCGCAAAAGCGCGTCGACCTGATCTTCAAGATCGACGAGGGGCCGAAGAGCGGCGTCCTGCGCGTCAACTTCCTGGGCAACAAGGCCTTCTCGGACAACGACCTGCGCGACGTCGTCGTGACTGAACAGTCGCATTGGTACAAATTCTTCTCGTCCAACGCCAACTACGACCCTGACCGGCTGGAGTACGACAAGGAGCAGCTGCGGAAATACTACCGCAACCGCGGCTTCTACGACTTCCGCGTCGCCTCCTCGGTGGCCGAGCTTTCGCCCGACAGGAACGGCTTCGTGGTGACCTACACCCTGGAAGAGGGGCCGGAGTACAAGTTCGGCAAGATCAATGTCGAGACCGACCTAAAGAAGCTCGACAAGAACGTGCTCGAGGCCCTGGTGCCGTTCCGTAAGGGCGACATCTACCAGGACGAGAAGATCGAGCAGGCGACCGATGCGCTGACCTTCGCGGCCGGCGCCGCGGGCTTCGCCTTCGTCGATGTGCGGCCCCGCTACGTGCCCGACCGCGCCAAGGGCACGGTGGACGTCACCTTCGACGTCAAGGAAGGCCCGCGGGTCTACGTCGATCGCATCGACATCGTCGGCAACACCCGCACCCTGGACTACGTCATCCGCCGCGAGATGAACGTCTCCGAGGGCGACGCCTACAACCGCGTGCTGGTCGACCGGTCAAAGAACCAGGTCAAGGCGCTCGGCTACTTCAAGGACGTGGAGATCACCGAGACCCCGGGCTCGGCGCCCGACCGCACGGGTCTGCAGGTCAAGGTCACCGAGCAACCCACCGGCGAGCTTTCGTTCAGCGCCGGGTATTCCTCGATCGATCAGCTTGTGGTGGACCTGGGCGTCACGGAGCGCAATTTCCGCGGCCGCGGTGAAGACGTCCGCGCCCGCATCTCCATCGGCTATATCCGTTCGCAGGTGGACTTCTCGTTCACCGAGCCGCGCTTCCTCGGCCGGGATCTGGCGGCCGGTTACGACGCCTTCTTCTACAAGTACGACCTGACCCAGTACTCGGCCTATAAGACCACCTCGGTTGGCACCGGCCTGCGGCTGAACTTCCCGCTCAGCCTCAATTCGCGCGGCTCGTTGCGTTACACGCTCCGCGAAGATGACGTGCAGATCGATCCGACCTTCTGCGACCCGACCAATCTGGTCGTCTCGACCTCGATCTGCGACCAGCGCGGCAACTTCCTCACCTCGTCGGTGGGCTATGGCTATCGCCTGGATCGCCGCAACGACGTGATCAACCCCACGCGGGGCTGGTACATGGACTTCAACCAGGACTTCGCGGGCCTGGGCGGCGATGTGAAGTACGTCCGCACCGAGGGCGAGGGCGGCTGGTACCACGGGTTCAACAAGACCTTCATCCTCAGCGTCACCGGCAGCGCCGGCGACATCGAAGGCTGGGGCGGCGACCACGTGCGGATCAACGACCGCTTCTACAAGGGCGGCGACAGCTTCCCGGGCTTCCAGATCGCGGGCATCGGGCCGCGCGACCTGACCTTCGCCGCGCAGAACGTGGGAACCGGGCAGAATACGGCCCAGAACGACGCGCTCGGCGGCAAGGCCTACGCCATCGCGTCCGCCGAACTCACCATTCCGACCTTCTTGCCTGAGCAGTACGGCATCAAGGCTGCCCTCTTCTCCTTCGTGGGTGCTGAAGGCCTGCTGGATTCCGTCGACAAAAAGACGATCGACACCACGACCGGGCTGTCGATCATCAATCCGCTGATTAGGGACGACTTCGGCCTGCGGTCCTCCGTCGGCCTGAGCATCCACTGGAAGTCGCCGATGGGCCCGATCCGGTTCGACTTCAGCCAGATCGTCAAGAAACAGCCCTACGACGTCACGGAAACCTTCCGGTTCTCAACTTCAACACGGTTCTAGGAATATCATGACCTCCAAGCCTATCGCCGCCGGCCTCTGCGCCGCCGCCATCGCCCTGACCGCGGGCTCCAGCGTCCTCGCTCAGGCCGCTGCGCCTGCGCCGGCCGCGCCGCCCGCCGTGACCCACGGTCCGCCGCTGGCCGGCGTGTGCATCTTCTCCTTCGAGACCGCCATCCAGACCTCGACCGTCGGCCACGCGGTGGACGCGCGAATGCAGCAGATCGTGGCCCAGGTGAACGCCGAGCTGACGGCCGAAAAGAGCGGCATCGACAACGACGCCAAGGCGCTCGACGCCCGCCGCGCCACGCTCGATCAGGCCACGCTGGAGAGCCAAGCCTCGCAGCTGCAGATCCGCGCCAACGCGCTGCAGCGCAAGGCGCAGTTGCGCGACCGCGAAGTCACGGCCACCGAGCAGAAGGCCGTCGCACGCATCAGCCAGGAGCTGGAGCCGTTCGTGCGCCAGACCTACCAGGCCAAGACCTGCAGCATCCTCCTGCAACGCAACTCGGTGATCATCGGCAACCCGGCGATGGACATCACGCCCGCGGTTGTCACCGGCCTGAACGGCAAGATCACCACGTTCGCCTTCGAGCGTGAGCATCTCGACCAGCCCGGCGCGGCCCAGGCCGGCGGCGCTCCGCCGATCGTCCAGACGCCCGGTCCGGCCCGCACGCCGGCCGCCCCGGCCAAGCGCTAAGCTCTTCAAGAAGGCGCGGGTCGCCGCAGCGAAACCATGCCCGATCCGCGCTTCTTCGAAGACCTCGGCCCCGTCACCCTCTCCGACCTCGCGGCGCTGACCGGCGCTGAGCTTGCGGACCCGGCCAGCGGCGGCCGGCAGGTGAGGGCGGTTTCGGTCATGGCCGGAGCCGCGGCCGACACCGTCACCTTCGCCACGGACCGCAAGTTCCTGGAGCAGGCGGGCGCCACGCTGGCCGGCGCCTGTTTCGTCCGGGCCGACGTCGCCGACGCCCTGCCGGCCGGTTGCGCGGCCCTGGTGATCGGCTCGCCGCAGCTGGGCTACGCGCTCGCCGCCGCGCGCCTGCATCGCCCGCGGTTCGCGACCGGCGACAAGGGCGTGCATCCGACAGCCCAGATTGAGCCGCAGGTCGAGCTCGGACCCGGCGTCGTGGTCGGGGCGGGCGCCCAGATCGGACGCGGCACGCGCATCGGGGCCAATACGGTCATCGGCCCGGGCGTGGCCATCGGGCGCGACTGCGATATCTCCGCCAGCGTGACTATCGGCTTCGCGCTGATCGGCGACCGGGTGCGGATGCTGGCCGGCGCGCGGATCGGCGAGGCGGGGTTCGGCGCCACGGCGGGCCCCAAGGGGCTGGTGGACATTCCCCAGCTCGGCCGCGTGATCCTGCAGGACGGCGTGACCATCGGCGCCAACAGCTGCGTCGACCGAGGCGCCTTCGAAGACACCGTCATGGGCGAGAACACCAAGATCGACAATCTGGTGCAGATCGCCCACAACGTGCGGGTTGGGCGCAACTGCGTTATGGCCGCCTACACGGGGATTTCCGGCAGCGTGACCATCGGGGATGGCGTGCAGTTTGGGGGCCGGGCCGGCGTGGCCGATCATCTCACGATCGGCGCAGGCGCGCGCATCACCGCGGCGGCCGGGGTGATCAAGAGTGTTCCGGCGGGCGAGACCTGGGGCGGCTATCCCGCTCGGCCGATCCGGCAATGGATGCGGGAAACCGCGTGGGTCGCAAGACAGGCGAGCCACAAGGAAGGGAATTCATGAGCCGCAAGGCGCCGGTGAGCGAAGCTCCGAGCGAAATCGATATCAACGAGGTCATGGCGCGGATTCCGCACCGTTATCCCTTCCTGCTGGTCGATCGTTGCGAAGAGTACGTGGAGAGCCAATCCATCGTCGGCGTCAAATGCGTGAGCGTGAACGAGCCCTTCTTCCAGGGCCACTTTCCGCACTATCCGGTGATGCCCGGCGTCCTGATCGTTGAAGCCATGGCCCAGACCAGCGCGGTCCTGATGTCGAAGTCGCTGAACGTCGATGTGGCGGACAAGGCGATCTTCTTCATGTCGCTGGACAACTGCCGCTTCCGCGCCCCGGTGCGCCCCGGCGCGGTGATGCGCCTGCCCGTCGAGGTCACCCGCGCACGCGGCGATATCTTCAAATTCAAAGGCCGCGCCCTGGTCGATGACAAGGTCGCCGCCGAGGCGGAGTGGGCGGCTATGGTGGTGGACACGAAGTGAGCGTTGATATCCATCCGACGGCCATCGTCGCCAAGGGCGCCGAGATCGCCGACGGCGTCAGCATCGGCCCCTATTGCATCATCGGCGAGCACGCGCGGATCGGCGCGCGCACCGCCTTGGCCAGCCACGTGGTCATCGAGGGTCACACGCAGGTCGGCGAAGACTGCACGATCCGCAACTTCTCCAACCTGGGCGGCCCGCCGCACCACACCGGCTACAACGGCGAGCCCACCCAACTGGTCATCGGCGACCGCAACAAGATCTGGGAGCATGTGACGATGCACATCGGCACGCCCCAGGCCGGCGGCGTGACCCGGGTCGGCGACGACGGCATGTACATGGCCACCAGCCACGTCGGCCACGACTGCACCGTCGGCGACAATGTGATCCTGGCTCACTCGGCCACCCTGGGCGGCCATGTCCACATCGGCGATTTCGTCATGGTGAGCGGCCTGGCCGCGGTGCACCAATACTGCCGGGTCGGCCGCTATTCGTTCATCGGCGGCTTGGCCGCGGTGACCAAGGACGTGATCCCCTACGGCCTCGTCTGGGGCAACCACGCCCACCTCGAAGGCCTGAACCTGGTCGGGCTGAAGCGCCGCGACTTCAGCCGCGACACGATCGGCGAGCTGCGCTCGGCCTACCGGTTGCTGTTCGCCGAGGAAGGCACCTTCCAGGAGCGGATCGACGACACCGCCACGACCTTCGGCCACTCGGCGCCGGTCATGGAGATCATCGACTTCATCCGCGCCGACGCCGGGCGGCCGCTCTGCCTGCCCGAACGCGAGGTCTAGGTGCAGAAGCTCGGCCTGATCGCCGGAGGCGGGAGCCTGCCGGTGGAGATCGCCGAGCATTGCCAGCGGTCCGGCCGGCCGCTGTTCGTCATCCGCCTGAAGGGCTTCGCCGGCGCGGGGCTTGAACCCTACGCCGGGGCCGAGGTCGGGCTCGCCGAGCTCGGCAAGTGCTTCAAGGCGCTGAAGCGCGCCGGCTGCCACGCCGTCTGCCTGGCGGGCAATGTCGCCCGGCCGGACTTCACCGCCTTGATGCCCGACCTGCGGGGCCTGGCGGTCCTGCCGGCGGCGATCGCCGCGGCGCGCAGGGGCGATGACGCCCTATTGCGGATGCTGGTGGGCGAGTTCGAGAAGGAAGGCTTCGCGGTCGAGGGCGCCCATGAGGTGATGGACGACCTCAGCCTGGGCGCCGGGCCGCTCGGCCGCATCGAGCCGGGCGCGGAGAGCGCCGCGGACATCCACCAGGCCCTGGAGGTCGCCCGCGCCATCGGCCGTCTGGACGCCGGCCAGGCGGCCGTGGTCTGCCACGGGCTGGTGCTCGGCCTGGAGGCGGCGGAGGGCACCGACGCCCTGCTGGCCCGGGTCGCCGACCTGCCAGAGGCCCTGCGCGGCCGCCCCGGCGCGGCGGCGGGCGTGCTGGCCAAGGCGCCCAAGCCCACCCAGGAAAAGCGCGTCGACCTGCCGACCATCGGTCCGGCCACGGTCGAGGGCGTTGCGCGCGCCGGTCTGGCCGGCATCGTCGGCGAGGCGGGCCATCTGCTGGTGCTCGAGCGCGAGGCGGTGATCGCGCTGGCCGACGAGTTGGGCATTTTCATCCTGGGCGTGGAAGCCCCGGCGCCGTGAGCGACGCCGACAAGCCTCCCCTGACCGTCATGCTGGTGGCGGCGGAGGCCTCGGGCGACGACCGCGGCGCGGGGCTGATGCGCGCGCTGAAGGCGCGCCTAGGCAAGGGCGTCCGCTTCGTCGGCGTCGGCGGCGAGCAGATGGCCGCCGAAGGCGTCGAAAGCCCCTTCGACATCGCCGACATCTCCATCCTGGGCCTGTTCGAGGGCCTGCTGGCCTATCCCCGGATCGTGCGCCGCGCGGACGAGACCGCCGCCCTGGCCGTCCGCGAAAAGCCCGACGTGGCTGTGCTGATCGACTCCTGGGGCTTCACCCTACGCGTGGCGCAGAGGTTGCGGCGCCAGGCGCCGGAGCTACCCCTGATCAAATACGTCGGACCGCAGGTGTGGGCGACGCGGCCCGGCCGCGCCAAGACCCTGGCGGCCACCGTCGACCACCTGCTGTCGATCCACGCCTTCGACGCATCCTACTTCGAAGCCGAGGGCCTGCCGGTGACCTTCGTCGGGAACTCGGCGCTGACCGTGGACTTCTCCCAGGCTAGGCCCGCACGGTTGCGCCAGCAGATCGGCGCCGCCGCGAGCGATCCGATCCTCATCGTCCTGCCGGGCAGTCGTCCCGGCGAGATCGCGCGCATGCTGCCGCCGTTCGAGGACGCCGTGCGCCGCCTGAAAGAGACGCACCCCGGTCTTCACATCGTGATCCCCGCAGCGCCCACCGTGGCCGAGATGGTCAAGGCCCGCGTCGCCGGTTGGTCGCACCGCGCCCATGTGATCGAGGGCGACGAGGGCAAGCTCGACGCCATGAAGGCCGCCACCGTCGCCATGGCGTGCTCGGGCACGGTCACGACCGAGCTCGCCCTGGCCGGCGTCCCGATGGTGATCGGCTACCGTCTGGGCCCGGTGACCGCCTGGATCGTGCAGAAGCTGCTGCTACGGACCAAATGGGTCACCCTGTTCAATATCGCCGCCCGCGATTTCGTGGCCCCGGAGCTGATCCAGAAATACTGCACCGGCGAGATCCTGGCCCGTGAGGTAGCGCTGCGCCTGGACGACAAGACGCTGCGCGACCGCCAGACCGCCGCCCAGTACGCCGCCCTGGACAAGATGGGCCGCGGCGGCCCGGACCCTTCGGAAGCCGCCGCCGACGCCGTGCTGAAGATCGTCGCCGAGCGGTCCGCCTAGGGCGCCTCGGCGGTCCCGAAAGGCGCACCGCGCAGCTGGGCGTAAAAGCCGTCGAAAACCTTTAGGGTGGCGAGCTCCGGCGGCGGCCCGGCGGTGATCGGATCGTTCAGGCGTTGGACCTGCCCATCGTTCGCCAGGAACCGCGGCCAGACCGGGCGTCCCGGGCCATTCGGATCGCCGCGCTTGGCGAAGTTGACCCAATAGCCGGCCATGGCGTCGGCCAGCCTGTGGTCCGCCGGCGTCCAGGCCCAGGTCTCCTGGTTAAGGTGGTCGAAGACATACCAGAGCTCGGCGAAGTGCGAGGCGCCCCAGTTGGCGCGCACCGATCCGGCCGGGAAGGGCGGCCGGTGCTCGAAGCGGTAGGCGTAGACCGGCGGACCGGCGCGGGCCTGCAGCCGCGCCCAGGCCCAATCGTCCCAGGCGAAACGCAGGTCGCGCTCGAAGTCCACGCGCGCCTGCGCGGCCTGCTCATCGTCAGTATGCGGATAGGCCTCGATCAGGGCGCTCGGCAACGGCCCGAAGGCTTTGCCGATATCCTGGGTGAAGGTGGCCGCGCGTATGTTGCTAAGGTCGATGAGCGATCGTGGCTCCTCTGCGTTCCATCCGACCAGCACCGGAACCTTGGCCTGCAGGCCGGCTGCGAAGGCGTCATAGGGCGAGCGCGGCAGGGCGTAGGGTTCGACGACGGGATGCGAGACACGGCCCGCGCCGCCGTGCAGCAGCTTGTCCGCCGGCATGGCGCGCAGCTCAGCGAGCGAGGCGGCCCCGACCGACTTGGCATAGGCCTCGCCATCGCGCTCGGCCGTGGCGAGCGCATAGCTGGGCGAAAGCTGCAACGGCTCGAAGAGGCCCCCGCTCTCGCCGATGGCCCCCTGGAAGAGGCCCTGGGCCGGGGGCGAGGTCATCAGCATGCTGACCGACATGGCGCCCGCCGACTGACCGAAGATCGTCACCCGCCCAGGATCGCCGCCAAAAGCCGCGATATTGCGCTTCACCCAGGCGAGCGCCGCGGCCTGGTCCATCAGCCCGTAGTTCCCCGAGCTGTGGTGCGGCGACTCTGCTGTGAGGTCCGGGTGAGCCAGGAACCCCAAGACGCCCAGCCGATAGGCGATGGTCACCACGACCACGCCGCGCTTCGTCAGGCGGTCGCCCCAATAGAGGGGCAGCGAGGTCGCGCCGTTGGTGTAGCCGCCGCCCGGAATGAACACCATGACCGGCACGCGCCCTCTCGTCCGCTTTGCCGGCGCCCAGACGTTCAGGTAGAGGCAGTCCTCGTCGGTCTTCGGATCCGGCTCGCCCGGCATGGAGACGCCGAGCTGCATGCAGGCCGGCGCGAACGCCCTGGCCGGCCGCACGCCCGCCCAGGGCTGCACGGGCTTAGGCTCGCGCCAGCGGAGCGTGCCGAGCGGCGGGGCGGCGAAGGGCACGCCTTCATAGGCGATGACGCCGTGATCCTCGACGCCTTGCACCCGCCCGGCCTCGGTCCGCGCCGTCGCCGCGAAGGCGAGCGCCGGCGACGCCGCCAACAGAAGGGCGATGGCGGCCGTTCGGAGGGTCATCGATGTCTTTCGTCCGAGCGGGCTGCGCCGACTGGCGCACCCGCGCCGGCTAGCGCTTGTCGACCGCGACGTAAGGACGTTCGAGCGCGCCGGTGTAGAGCTGGCGCGGGCGGCCGATCTTGTAGGCCGGGTCCTCGATCATCTCTTTCCACTGGCTGATCCAGCCGACGGTGCGCGCCACGGCGAACAGCACCGTGAACATCTCCGCCGGGAAGCCCAGAGCGCGCAGGGTGATGCCCGAATAGAAGTCGACGTTCGGGTAGAGCTTGCGCTCGATGAAGTACTCGTCCGAGAGCGCGATGCGTTCCAGTTCCAGCGCGACCTGCAGCAGCGGATCGTTCTCGTCGCCGACTTCCCTCAGGACCTCGTGGCAGGTCTTCTGCATCACGGTCGCGCGCGGATCGTAGTTCTTGTAGACGCGGTGGCCGAAGCCCATCAGCCGGTAACGACGATCCTTGACGCCCTGGATGTACTCGGGGATGCGGTCGACCGTCCCGATCTCCTTGAGCATGTTGAGCGCCTCTTCGTTGGCCCCACCGTGCGCGGGGCCCCAGAGGCAGGCGATGCCGGCGGCGATGCAGGCGAACGGATTGGCGCCCGACGAGCCAGCCAGACGCACGGTCGAGGTTGAGGCGTTCTGCTCGTGGTCGGCGTGCAGGATGAAGATCCGGTCCATCGCCTTGGTCAGCACCGGATTGGGCTTCCAGTCCTCGGCCGGGACCGAGAAGCACATGCGCAGGAAGTTCTCCGCGTAGGAGAGGTCGTTGCGCGGGTGCACGAAGGGCTGGCCCTGGAAATACTTGAAGGCGCGCGCGGCGATCGTCGGCATCTTGGCGATCAGGCGGTGCGCCGAAATCATCCGCTGCTCGGGATCGTTGATGTCGGTCGAGTCGTGATAGAAGGCCGAAAGCGCCCCGACCGCGCCGGTCATGATCGCCATCGGGTGAGCATCCCGACGGAAGCCTTGGAAAAACCTATCGAACTGCTCATGAAGCATGGTGTGATAGGTGATCGTGTGCTCGAACTCCGCATACTGCGCCGCGGTCGGCAGCTCGCCGTGCAGCAGCAGGTAGCAGGTATCAAGGAAGGTCGACTTCTCGGCCAGCTCGCCGATCTTGTAGCCGCGGTGCAGCAGGATGCCCGCGTCGCCGTCGATATAGGTGATCTTGCTTTCGCAGCTGGCGGTCGAGGTGAACCCTGGATCGTAGGTGAAGGCGTCGCTCTCGGCGTAGAACTTGCGGATATCGACGACGTCGGGGCCCGTCGTGCCCTTCAGGACCGGCAGGTCGATGGTCTTGCCGCCGATGGAGATCTTCGCCGTTTCGGCCATGCCTGTGCCTCCGAATAGTCCTGATGAAACGTCCGTTCGGACGGCTTATAGCGCGTTAGTCGGCAAGCGAAAGCGCCGCGTCGAGACGGGCCAAGCTTTCGTCTTTCCCGAGTGAAACAAGCGCCCCCGCCAGGTCCGGCGCGGGCGCTCCGCCCGACAGCACGGCGCGCAGGCCGGGACCGATTTTGCCCATGCCGACGCCCTCGCTTTCGGCGAAGCCGCGGTTGACGCCTTCCAGGGCCGGGACGTCCCATACGGGCGCCGCGGCCAGCACATGGCGCAGCCGGCCGAGGCGCGCGCGCGTCTCCTCGTTCGTCACCAGCTCGCGGGCCTTGTCGGTGAAGTCGAGCGGCCGACGGACCAGCGCAAAGACCGTCGCGTCCGCCAGCTCCAGCGTCGTCTTGGCCCCGTCGCGGACGAAGGGGATCACATGGGTCAGGACCGCCAGGTGGCCGTCGTGGAGGGGGAAGTCACGGCTCTTGTGGATGGCGGCGACCAGGCCCGCCAGCCGCGCGGGATCGGCCAGGCGGATGTAGTGGTTGTTCAGGTGGTTGAGCTTGGCCCAGTCCAGCCGCGCCGGGGCGCCGACTACATCCTTGATGTCGAACCAGCTCTGCGCCTGCTCATCGGAGAAGATCTCGTCGTCGCCGTGGCCCCAGCCGAGTTTGGCCAGGTAGTTGCGCATGGCCTCGGGCAGGTAGCCCATGTCGGCGAACTCGCTCACCGCCTGGGCGCCGTGGCGTTTGGAGAGCTTGGTCCCGTCGGGGCCGTGGATCAGCGGCAGGTGGGCCCAGACCGGCGGCGTCCAGCCGAGGCCCTGGTAGATCAAGGTCTGGCGCGCGGCGTTGTTCAGGTGGTCGTCGCCGCGGATCACATGGGTTACGCCCATCTCGTAGTCGTCCACGACGACAGCGAGGTTGTAGGTCGGCGTGCCGTCGGTGCGCAGCAGGATCAGGTCGTCGAGGTCCTTGTTCTGAAAGACCACGCGGCCCTTTACCTGATCGTCGATGATCGTCTCGCCCTCGATCGGCGCCTTCAGGCGCACCACGTGCGGCCGGTCCGGCGCGTCGTTGGGCGACAGGTCCCGCCAGGGTGAGCGGATGACGCGCCCCTCGGCGCGCGCGTTGGTCCGCTCGGCCTCCAGCTCATCGGGGGTCATGTAGTCGCGATAGGCTGAGCCGCGGGCCAGCATCTCGTCCACCGCGCGCACGTGCCGGTCGGCGCGGGCCGCCTGAAACACCGGGGTTTCGTCGGCCTTGAGCCCCAGCCAGTCCAGGCCGTCGAAGATCACCTGCACCGCGGCCTCGGTGGAACGCTCCCGGTCGGTGTCTTCCACACGTAAAAGGAACTTTCCACCCGTGTGGCGTGCATAAAGCCAGTTGAAAAGCGCCGTGCGGGCCGTGCCAATGTGCATGGCGCCGGTGGGCGAGGGGGCGATACGGGTGACGACGGGGCTGTCGGACATCGAGATTGAAAAACCTGGAGACGCTGCGGCGGAGGACGCCGGGGCGGCGCCTCTTAGCACGTGGGCTGACAGGCGTCCTAGCCTGGCGGACGCCGTCGAGTGATTGGGCGAGCAGGCGGCGCGGCAGGCCGAGCGCTGGACGCTGTGGACCCCGGTGGCGTTCGGCTGCGGCGCGGGGGCCATTTCGCCCTGCTGCGCGAACCGCAGGCCTGGGTCGGGCTGCTGGGCGTCGCGGTGGCCGCGGCCCCGATCCTCGGCGCCAGTCGCTGGAGCCGTGCGCGGGCGCTGACGGCGGCCCTTGTGCTCGTCGCCTGTGGCCTAGGCGGATTCTCGATGGCCAAGCTGCGCACCGAGGGCGCGAAGGCGCCGGTGGCCAGCGTCGACACCCACCCGCAGCGGCTGCAGGGCTGGGTCGTCGACATCGTCAGTCCAGGGCAGGGCGGACCGCGCGTGCTGATCGCGCCCTCGCGGATCGGCGACTGGGCGCCGGCGGCGACGCCGATCCGGGGTGCGGGTGACCCTGCGCGGCGGCCATCTGCCCGCGCCGGGGGAGCCGATCAGCCTGTTGGCGGTGATCAACACCCCGCCGCAGCCGGCCAGTTCCGGCTCCTACGACTTCGCCCGCGACGCCTATTTCCAGAGCGTCGGCGGCGTCGGCTTCGCGCTGGGGCCGGTGCAGACTTGGTACCCGGAGACGCCGCCGCCGGCGCGGTTGCGGCTGACCATGCGGATCAACGCCCTGCGCTGGGCGCTGACCCGCCGCATCGTCGACACCCTGGGCATCCAGAGCGGCGGCCTGGCGGCGGCGATGACCACCGGCCACGACGCCTTCATCCCCAAGGACCAGGTGAACGACCTGCGCGCCGCGGGCCTGGCGCACATCATCTCGATCAGCGGCCTGCACATGGCCATCGTCGGCGGCTTCGTCTTCGCGATCCTGCGGTTCGGGATCGCAGCCTGGCCGTGGCTGGCGTTGCGGGTTCCGGGCAAGAAGCTGGCGGCGGGCGCGGCCCTCGCGGCGGTCTTGGCCTATCTGGTGCTCTCCGGCTGGCCGCCGCCAGCCGAGCGATCCGCGGTCACCGCCGCCGTGGCCTTCGGGGCGATCCTCTTCGACCGCCAGGCGATCAGCCTGCATGCGCTGGCGCTGGCGGCCCTGGTGGTGCTGCTCCTCCAGCCCGAAGCGGTGACCCAGCCCGGTTTCCAGATGTCCTTCGCCGCCACCGCCGCCCTGGTGGCCCTGGCCGAGGTCTGGCCGCACCCGGTGCGGGAGATCAACGCGCCGTGGCCGATCCGCATCGTTCAGGGCGCCTGGACCTGGCTCCTGGCCGGCGCGGCGGCGAGCTTCGTGGCCGGCACGGCGACCGGCCCCTTCGCCATGCAGGACTTCAACCGTGTCTCCACCTGGGGCCTGATCTCCAACCTGGTGACCGAGCCGATCTCCGGCTTCCTGATGATGCCGGGGCTGGCGATCGGCGCGGTCCTCGCGCCCTTCGGCCTGGGCGAGTGGCCGCTGAAGGTCGCCGGCTTCGCTATCTATCTGATGAACCGCGTGGCGCACATCGCCGCCAACGCGCCCTATGCCCAGCTCAATGTCGCCAGCGGGCCGGAATGGTCGCTGCCGGCCGCGTTCCTGGGCCTGCTCTGGCCGTGCCTCTGGAAGGGCCCGCTGCGGTGGCTGGGCCTGCCCCTGGCCCTGGCGGTGAACCTGGCGCCGAAACCGGCGACGCCGGACGTCTGGGTGGATGGCGCGGGCTCGGCGGTGGCGGTCCGCTCGGGCCGCGAGGCGGTGCTCTTCCGCCCCGACGTGAAGTTGTTCGGGGCCGAGCTGTGGGCGCGCCGGCGCGGGTTGGAGCCGCAGACGACGCCCGTGTCCCGCGACGCGGCCTACGATTGCGATCACTGGAGCTGCACGCCACTGGCCACGGCGCCGCTGAAGGTCGCCTCGGCCTGGAACCTCAAGCGGCCGCTGAAGGAGGGCCGCTTCGCGCAGATGTGCGGGTCGTCGGAGCTGGTGATCCTGCGCAATGACTTCGCGCGGGAGAGCTGCGCCGCGCCGCTGGTGCTGACCGGGGCCGACTTCGCCCGCGGCGGCTCGGCGGAGCTCTGGCGATTGGCGCCCGGCAAATGGCGAGTGGTCTGGGCGCAGGACCTACGCGGCCGCCGTCCCTGGACCTGGGGCCCCGATCCGCAGTTCGCCCCATGATGTTCACCAAGCGCGTGCGCGAGCCAGTGATGCGCGGCGACGTGACCTGTAGCGTCCGTATCTGGCGCAGCGCCCGCGTCAAGGTCGGCGGCCGCTATCCACTGGGCGCCGGCCACATCGAGGTGACCGCGATCCGCGAGATTTCGCTGGAAGACATCACGCCTCAATTGGCCCGCAGGTCCGGGTTTCTCGGCGTGGTCGATCTCTTGAAAGTGGCCAAGCATGGGCCGGGCGAACGGGTGTTTCTCGTGGAGTTCGCCTACCACGACGCCGACTGACGGCGAGAATGGAGCCCCGGCCCAAAGACCGAGGCTCCGATAGCAATCGTTACTTCTTGGCCGCGTCCTTGTCCGCCTTGGCCGTATCCTTGGCGGCGGCGGTGCTCGCATCGGCGGCCTTGTCGGCGTGCGCGGTGGCTTGCTTGGAGGCGTCGGTGGCGGCGGCCGAGTCGGCCTTGGCCGCATCGGCGGTTGGGGCCGCGGCGGCGGCCGAGGCGTCCTTCGCAGCCGTATCGGCGGCCGAGCTGGCGGCCGCGGATTCGGCGTTGGCCTTGGTGGTGTCGTCGGCGGCCTTTTCGGCCGGCTTGTTGCAGGCCGCGACGGCCAGACTCAGGGCGGCGATCGCCGAAAGCGTGATGAAACGCATGGTTTGGTCTCTCCCTTGGGACTCCGCATGTCGCGAAGCCTTCGTATGCGTGGGTCGGCACAAGCGACCCACGGCGCCCGATCGAAACGCCGAGCCAAGGTTGAGGTTGCTCCCAATCAAAGGGGAGAGACAGCGGATCTAGTGGTAGCGGCGGATCAGGCCGACGAGCTTGCCTTGCACGGCCACCTGGTCGGGGCCGAAGATGCGGGTCTCATAAGCCGGATTGGCGGCCTCCAGCGCGATGGACGCCCCCTTCTTGCGCAGGCGCTTCAGGGTGGCTTCCTCGCCCATCACCAAGGCCACGACGATGTCGCCGGAGGTGGCGGTGTCGCCGCGCTTGATGACCACGAAGTCGCCGTCGAGGATGCCCGCGTTGATCATGGAGTCGCCTTGGATCTCCAGGACGAAGTGTTCGCCGGCGCCCAGCATGCTTTCGGCGACGGGGATCCGGTCGCGCTCCTGCTGGATCGCCTCGATCGGCGTGCCGGCGGCGATCTTGCCCAGGATCGGCAGGTCGCGGGTGTCGTTCGCGGCCGGCGGCATGGTCGGGCCGCCGTCGACGATCTGCGGCTTGAAGGGCGCGCGGCCTTTGGGCGGCGCGGCCATGGTGGCCTGTTGCGGCAGCTTCACCACCTCCAGCGCCCGGGCCCGGTGGGGCAGGCGGCGCAGGAAGCCGCGCTCTTCCAGCGCGGTGATCAGCCGGTGGATGCCGGACTTCGAGGCCAGATCCAACGCCTCTTTCATTTCGTCGAAGGAGGGCGATACGCCGCTTTCCTTGATCCGCTCATGGATGAACATGAGCAGTTCGTGTTGCTTACGGGTGAGCATCGAACGGACCCTTGGTTGAGGCGCCGGAGAACAAAGCGCAAACGTTATCGATGTTCTCTAGGTGTTCCGTATTAATGTCAAGTTGCGGTCCGTCCCGCTGAAACTTCAGCGGAATTTCCGGCGGGATGCTTAACGGCTGGCCGACTCAGCCGGCCAGAAGAGCCCGGGTCGCAGCGGCGACGTCGGCCTGCCGCATCAGGCTCTCACCCACCAGCATGGCCTTGGCGCCGGAGCGCTCCAGGCGCGCGGCGTCGGCGGGGGTGAAAATGCCGCTTTCGGTGACCAGCAGCGCCGCCTTGGGCGAGGCCGCCGCCAGCTGCTCGGTGATCGCCAGATCCACCTCGAAGGTCCGCAGGTTGCGGTTGTTGACCCCGATCAAATCGGCTTTCAGCGCCGCGGCGCGGGCTAGTTCGGCAGCGTCATGGGTCTCGACCAGCACGTCCATGCCATGGGCGTGGGCGGCCTCCATCAGGTCGGAGGCCAGGGCGTCATCGACCATCGACAGGATCACCAGGATGGCGTCGGCGCCCAGGGCGCGGCTCTCCGGGACCTGCCAGGGATCGACCAGGAATTCCTTGCGCAGACAGGGCAGGCCGGTCGCCATGCGCGCCACCACCAGATAGTCGTCGGCGCCCTGAAAGCTCGGCGTGTCGGTCAAGACGGAGAGGCACGTCGCCCCGCCGTCCTCATAGGCGTGAGCCAGGGCCGAGGGCTCGAAGTCCTCCCGGATCACGCCGCGCGAGGGCGAGGCCTTCTTGATCTCGGCGATCAGGGCTAGCCGGCCGGGGCCGTGGGCGCGTTCAAGGGCGGCGCGGAAGCCGCGCGGTTCGGAGGCTTCGCGGGCGGCGGCCTCGACGGAGGCGAGCGGCCGGGCCGCCTTGCGGCTGGCGACCTCCTCGCGCTTGTAGGCGGCGATCCGCTCCAGGATGTCGCTCATGCGCCGCCCAGCGCCTTGAGCTTGTCGAGCGCAGCCTGGGCCCGGCCGTCGTCGATGACCGCGGCAGCGAGATCGACGCCTTCGCGCAGGGTCTCCACCGTCTCGCCCACCAGGAAGGCGGCGGCGGAATTGAGCAGCACGATGTCGCGATAGGCGCCCTTCTGGCCGGCCAACAGTTGGCGTAGCGCCTGGGCGTTCTGCTTAGGGGTGCCGCCGGTCAGGTCGGCGAGCGCCGCGCGTGGCAGTCCCACGGCCTCAGGGGTGACGGTGAACAGCCGCACCTGACCGTCGCGCAGCTCGGCCACGCTGGTCTCGCCGGTCGTGGTCATCTCGTCCATGCCGCCGCCGTGCACCACCCAGGCCCGCTCCGAGCCGAGGATCTTCAGCGCCTCGGCGGTGGGCGCAACCCAGCGCTCGGCGAAGACGCCGACCACCTGGCGCTCGGCATGGGCCGGATTGGTCAGCGGTCCGAGCAGGTTGAAGATCGTGCGGAAGCCCAGCTCGGCGCGGATCGGCGAGACATGGCGCATGGCCCCGTGGTGGGCCGGCGCGAACATGAAGCAGATGCCGGCCTCGTCCAGCGCCTTCAGCTGCTGATCTGCCGGCATGGCGATGTCGACGCCGAGTTCGCTGAGGACGTCGGCGGTCCCCGATTTCGACGACAGCGCCCGATTGCCGTGTTTGGCGACCTTCAGGCCGCCGCCCGCCGCCACGAAGCCCACGGCCGTCGAGACGTTCAGCGTGTGCAGGCCGTCGCCGCCGGTGCCGCAGACGTCGATGGTCGGGTAGGGCGGCTCGATATGGACGGCGGCTTTGCGCATGGCCCGGGCGCAGGCGACGATCTCGCCCAGGGTCTCACCGCGCATGCGCATGGCGGTCAGCGCCGCGCCCACCTGGCTGGGCGTCGGCTCGCCGCGCAGGCAGGCGGCGAAGAACTCGCCGGCATTGTCTTCCGACAGGGTGCCGCCGTCCGCCAGGAGGCTCAGCAAGGGCTTGAAGGCATCGGACATGCGGGCGCGGTCAGACCTGAACCAGGCGCCTCACGCCGGCGATCTCGAGGAAGTTGGCCAGCAGGTCATAGCCGCATTCCGTGGCGATGGATTCGGGATGGAACTGCACCCCGTGCACCGGCCGGGTCTTGTGTTGCACGCCCATGATCTCGCCGTCCTCGGTCCAGGCGGTGACTTCCAGGTCGGCCGGCAGGTCTTCCTTGCGCACCGACAGGCTGTGGTAGCGCGTGGCGGTGAAGGGGGTCTTCAGGCCCGCGAAGACGCCCTTGCCCTCGTGATGGATCTGGCTGGTCTTGCCGTGCATCAGCGCCCTGGCGTGGATCACCGCGCCGCCATAGGCCTGGCCGATCGACTGGTGGCCGAGGCAGACGCCGAAGATCGGCAGATCGGCCGGGGCAGCGGCCAGCAAACCTAAGCAGATGCCCGCCTCGTTCGGCGTCTTGGGTCCAGGCGACAGCAACACGCCCTGCGGCTGCAGGCCCAGGGCCTGTTGCACCGTCAGGGCGTCGTTGCGCACGACATGCGTCTCCGCGCCCAGCTCATTGAGGTAATGAACCAGGTTGTAGGTGAAGCTGTCGTAGTTATCGATCACCAGGATCATGGCGGCCCGCTCCTTGACGCGAGCCTTATTCCGCCGTCCAGCCGCCGTCCACCGACAGATTGGCGCCCGTGATCTGCTTGGCCGCATCGCCGCAGAGGAAGACCACGATGGCGGCCACCTCTTCCGGCGTGACGAACTGCTTGGTCGGCTGGCTGTCGAGCAGGACGTCGTTGATGACCTGCTCCCGCGTCATATTCCGCGCCTTCATGGTGTCCGGGATCTGGTTCTCCACCAGCGGCGTCCAGACATAGCCCGGGCTGATGCAGTTGACCGTCACGCCATGGGTAGCGAGCTCCAGGGCCGCGGTCTTGGTCAGGCCCGCGATGCCGTGTTTGGCCGCCACATAGGCCGACTTGAAGGGCGAGGCGACGAGGCTGTGGGCCGAGGCCGTGGAGATGATCCGGCCCCAGCCGCGGGTCTTCATGCCCGGGATCGTCGCGCGGATGGCGTGGAAGGCCGAGGACAGGTTGATGGCGATGATCTGGTCCCACTTCTCGACCGGGAAGTCCTCGATCGGCGAGACGAACTGGATGCCTGCGTTGTTCACCAGCACGTCCACCGCGCCGAAGGTGGTCTCGGCCAGGGCGACCATGGCGGCGATCTCGGCGGGCTTGGTCATGTCGGCCGGCGAGTGGATGCACTTCACGCCGAACTCGGCTTCGATCGCGGCGCGCTCCTTCTCGATGTCCTCAGGTTTGCCGAAGCCGTTGATCAGCACATTGGCGCCCTCGGCGGCGAGCGCGCGGGCGATGGCCAGGCCGATGCCGCTGGTGGAGCCGGTGACCACGGCGGTCTTGGATTTCAGGATCATGGGCGCAGGTCCTCGCTGTCGGAGTTGGAACGGTCAGGGTTGGCGTCGAGGCCGGGGTCGATGCTGACGGCGCCGCCCGGCCCGGGCTTCGGCGGATCGTGCAGGCGACGCTGCACGGTGCGCTCGCCGTCGGCCAGGCCGGAGGCCCAGTGGTCGAGCATGGTCTGGCGCGAGAACTCGACGTCCTTGAAGCTGCCCTCATAGGCCCGGTCGCGGTAGATCAGCTGCACGATGATCACCGAAGGTTCCTTGGCGAACTCGCTGAGCAGCTTGATCTCCGGGTCCTCGACCATCTCCTGCGGCAAGGTCTTGAGCAGGCCGGCGAGGCTGGTCTTCAGCCGGTGGATGCGCAGCTGGGCGTCGGTGTTCAGCCGCGTGCGGCTGGAATAGCGGATGTCCTTTTCCCGCTCGGTGGCTTCCTGCAGCGTCTTGGGCATCGGGCCGCGGGCGTTGAACAGGTCCACTTGGTAGATCACCAGGTCTTCCTGCTGATCCTGGTCGAGCACATATTCCAGCGGCGTGTTGGAGACGAGGCCGCCGTCCCAGTACCACTCGCCGTCGATCTCCACCGGCGGCAGGCCGGGCGGCAGGGCGCCGGAGGCCATGATGTGCTCCGGCCCGATCTTCTGATGGGTGTTGTCGAAGTAGATGAAGTTGCCGGTGCGGATGTTGACCGCGCCGACGCTGAGCCGGGTCTCGCGGGCATTGATGCGGTCGAAGTCGACCAGCCGTTCGAGCGTGGCTCTCAACGGGCCGGAATCATAGAAACTCAGCGCCTCCGGGCCGCCGCTTGAGAGCAGCAGGGGCGAGATCGCCCGCGGGCTGAAGAACCCCGTCACGCCGGTCGTCAAGGCCCAGCCGATGCTGGCGTCGCCCAAGAGGCCGCGGAGGATGTCGGTGCTGGTGGGCGGCCCGAAGGACCAGCCCGAGGTCACCAGGGTCCAGAATTCCTGCAACCGCGCCAGGCGCTTGTCCGGCGCATTGCCGGCGATGATCGCTGCGTTGATGGCTCCGATGGAGATGCCCGCCAGCCAGGTGGGCTCGGGTCCCGCGCGGTGCAGCGCCTCATAGACCCCGGCCTGGTAGGAGCCCAGGGCTCCGCCGCCTTGCAGGACCAGGACGCGGCGGGGTTGCTCTGTGGCCAAGGGGGCATCCGTCATTGGAAGAGGGGCGCGGCGACCATATTGCGCTGCACCATGACCGGCATGTGGCGCCGCCGATTGCGCGCGGCAAGGCTCGGGGCGATCCTCAGGTCATGGTCGGCATCGATTCTGCTTTGCATGGCGAGAACATGGCCCGCGCGCGGGGCCTGCTCGAGACTCCGAAACGTCCCGAGCGGATGTGGCCCGTGCTGGGCGCGGCATGCCTCCTGGCGGTCTCAGCGCTGACCTTCGCAACCGCGATGGTCCTGGCCCCACCGCTGACCAGCGAGCACATCGGTCACCAGCGCAGCGTGAACTAGACGAACCGCCAGCTTTCCTCGGCCGCGCGGCGGAGCGCGCGGGCCTTTTGCAGGGTCTCTTCGTATTCGGCGTTGGGATCGCTATCGGCGACGACGCCGCCGCCCGCCTGGACGTACATCACCTCGTCCTTGAAGAGCGCGGTCCGGAGCACGATGCAGGTGTCGACCGAGCCGTCGGCGCCGAAGTAGCCGACCCCGCCGGCGTAGCCGATGCCGCGCTTCTCGATCTCCAGCTCGTCGATGATCTCCATGGCCCGCACCTTGGGCGCGCCGGAGAGCGTGCCGGCGGGCAGGGCAGCCATCACCACGTCCACGGGATCGAGGCCGTCCGGGGCGTCGCCCTCGACATTGGAGACCAGGTGCATCACGTGGCTGTAGCGCTCGACGAAGAAGCTGGCCGTCACCCGCACGCGCGGCGACTGGCGGGTCTGTGGCGCCTCGTTGGCCCCGGCCGCCTTCAGCATCGCCACCCGGCCCACGTCGTTGCGGCCGAGGTCCAGCAGCATCAGGTGCTCGGCGCGCTCCTTGGGGTCGGAGACCAGCTCCTGCTCCAGGGCCGCGTCCTCCGCCGGCGTCGCGCCGCGCGGACGGGTGCCGGCGAGCGGGCGGATGGTGATCTTGCCGTCGCGCAGCCGCACCAGGATCTCGGGCGACGAGCCCGCCAGCTGGAAATCGCCGAAGTTCAGATAGAACAGGAACGGCGAGGGATTGGTGCGCCGCAGGGACCGATAGAGGGCGAAGGGATCGCGCTTGAACGGGCTGCGGAACCGGTGGCTCGGCACCACCTGGAAGACGTCGCCGGCGCGGACATAGTCCTTCGCCTTTTCAACGATCTCGCAATAGCGCTCGCGGCTGATCGGCGAGGTGAAGGCGTCGGGCTCGGGCGCGCCGTCGCCGGCCAGCGGCGGAGCCGGGCGCTTCAGGTCGGCCATCACCGCGGCGATCCGCGCCTGCGCGGCCGCATAGGCGTCCTCAGCCGAGGCCCCGCCGGGCCGAACCGGGGTCACCAAGATGATCTCCTGGGCGATGGCGTCGAAGATCGCCACGATGCCGGGCCGGGTCATGACCCCGTCGGGTAGGCCCAGCGCGTCGGGATTGACGTCGGGCAGGCGCTCGACCAGCCGGATCATGTCGTAGCCGATCGCGCCGAACAGGCCCGCGGACGGTGGCGGCAGGCCGGCCGGCATCTCGATCCGCGAGGCGGCGACCAGGTCGCGCAGGCTGTCCAGCGCGCCGCCCGGCTGGGCCACGAACCGGCCGGCGGCGATCTCGTCACCCTCGGCGATCTCGGCCTGATCGCCCCGGCAGCGCCAGACGAGGTCCGGGTTCAGGGTGATGATCGAATAGCGGGCGCGGAAGGCGCCGCCCTCGACGCTCTCGAACAGGAAGGCGTAGGCCCGTCCGTGGCCGATCTTCAGATAGGCTGAGACCGGTGTCTCCAGATCGTCGATCAGGCGGGCCCAGACGAGCTGCGGGCGGCCCACCCGGTATGCCTGCTCGAAAGCCGGATACGCGGGCTCGACGCTCATTTCGCCAGCGGCGCCTTAGACTTGCCGCCCGCGGCCGCGGGCGTGGCCTTCGGATCGATCGGCTCCAGGCCGATCGCCTCGCGGGCCCTGTTGGCGTCGATGGTGACCTTGATTTCGCGGCGCGCCGCGGCGTGGGCGCTTTCGCCCAGCTCGCGGACGAAGCCGCTGCTCATCTGTGGCCGCATCTGCTCGGCGGTCTGGGCCAGCGTTGCGGGATCGCCGTCATGCACGGCCTCCAGCTTGCCGACCACGAAGCCGAAGTGGCTGTTCTGGGCGGAGAAAACATCGCCCGGCCGCGAGGTGAAGAGCTTGGCCAGCATGTCCTGCGACAGGGTCTGGTTCTGGCCGGCGTTGCGGCGGTCGATGCCGGGGACCTGGGTTACGCTGGAGCCGGCGGAGGCCGCGACCGTCTCCAGGCTTTCGCCCTTCTTGATCCGCGCGACCAGGCCGTCGGCCTTGGCCTGCATGGCGCGCACCAGTTCGCGCTGGGTCCAGGCGCGGGTCAGCATCGGCTTGATCTCGTCGAACGGCGGCAAGGCCGCGGGCTGGACCTTCTCGACGCGCACCGCGAAGAATTCGCCGTTGCCGGCGTCCTCGACCTCGCTTTCGCCGCCGGCCGGCAGGGTCCAGGCGACTTCCATCAGCTTCTGGCTCAGGCCCTGGACCGGCTGGCCGGTCAGGTCGCGGCCGCCTTGCGAGACGGGACCGATCGAGGTGGTGGCCACGCCGGCCTTGGCGGCCGCGGCTGCCAGGTTGGCGCCGCCCTGGTGGGCGTCGTCATAGGCCTGGGTCAGGGCATAGACCTTCTCCGTGGCCTGGTCCTTGCGGATCTCCGCTTCCAGGGCGGGCTTCACCTCGTCCAGGGTCACGCCGCGCCCGGGGGTCACCGACAGCACCTTGAGGACCGCCAGGCCCAGGTCGCCCTTCACCGTGGACACCTGGCCGTTCGGCGTGACGAAGGCCGCGGCGGCCACCTTCTTGTCCGGGATCGCGCTCTGCGGCTTGTTGGCATAGGTGATCGCCTCGACGCCCGCGGTCTTGGCGACCACGGCGGGATCGGCCCCGCCGGCCAGGCTCTTGGCGGCCTGAGCCGCCGTGGCGGCGTCCTTGGCCGGGATCTGGATCACGGTGCGGGTCTCGGGCGTGGACAGCGTGTCCTTGCGGAAGTTGAAACGCTTCTGCAGCTCGGCTGGATCGACGGGCGCGTTGGCCGCCACCTGCGTCGGCGAGAAGCGCACGACGGTCAGCGTACGGAACTCCGGACGGGTCAGCTGGGCCTTGTTCTCGTTCATCAGCTCGGTGAGTTGGGCGTCGGTCGGCGCGGCCGGCTGGGTCACGCTGGTCGGCTCGATGGCGAAGTAGCCCAGATCGCGGCTTTCAACCGTGTAGATCGCCGCCAGCGCCGCATAGGCGCGCGGCGTGCGCAGGCCGGCGATCAGGCCGCTGGCGGCCTGCTGTTCGGCGATCTGGTCGCGCATCTGGCCTTCGAGAGTGGCCGGCGTCAGGCCGTTGTCGGCGAGGCGGCGCTGGTAGGCGTTCTTGTCGAAGCGTCCGGTCACTTGGTCGAAGAAGGCCGGGATCTTCTGGATCTCCGCGGCGATCAGCTTATCGGCCGGGCGAATGCCCATCTTGGTCAGGGCCTCGGCGAAGGCTTCGCTGGTGGCCAGACCTTCCACGACCTGGCGGTCCAGGCCGTTCTCCGCCGCCAGCTCCGCCGAGATCGGATGCCCGACCTGCTGCTCGACACGAGCCTTGTAGCCATCGAAGGCCCGCTTGAATTCCGCCGGCGAGACGCTGCGCGAACCCGCGGTGATCACCGCATTGGTGAACTTCGGACGGAACACGTCGCGGTTGCCGATCCCGAAGACCACGAAGCTGAGGATCAGCAGGCCAAACAGCAGGGTGGCGACCCAGGATTTCGCGAAGGCGCGAATGGACGAGAGCATTGAAAGCCTTTCAGGAGCCCGCGACGGGGCCAAGCGTGGGCGCCGGTATAGTGGAGGCCCCTTCAGTCAAGCAAGCATGGCCTGCCCCGCAAGCGCGTGACATCAGGCTCAGCTTGGCTTAACCGCGCCGCGCGGCGTCAATGCGCCGGCAAAGCGAGGCCCGATGACCGCTCCGACCCCTCTGATCGCCGGAAACTGGAAGATGAACGGCCTGGCCGCGTCGCTCGACGAAGCGCGCGCCGTGGCGGCGGGCCTCGCCGGTCTTTCCGGGGCCCGGGTGGCGATCTGCCCCCCGGCGACGCTGATCGACCGCCTGCGCCAGGCGATCGGCGGCGGGCCGGTGCTGGTGGGCGGGCAGGACTGCCGCGCCGAAGCCTCGGGCGCCTTCACCGGCGACATCTCCGCCGAAATGTTGGCCGACGCCGGCGCGAGCCTGGTGATCCTCGGCCACTCCGAGCGGCGCGCCGGCCACGGCGAGACCGACGCCCTGGTGGCTGCGAAGGCGGCCGCGGCCCTGCGCGCGGGCCTGGAGCCCATCGTCTGCGTCGGCGAGACGCTGGACGAGCGCAAGGCCGGCCGGGCGCTGGAGGTGGTTTCCGGACAGATCGCGGGCTCGGTCGCGGTGGCGCTGGGCGGCGGGGCCTTCTCGGTCGCCTATGAG
>NZ_DATAPY010000052.1:0-1831 GCF_036264965.1 Phenylobacterium sp. | reverse complement strand
GGACCGCTCCGCGATCGAGGCCCGGCTCGACGAGCTCAGCGACCACATCCACGGGACCAAGGTCAGCGACGTCCGTCGGCCCTGGTAGGGGCTAGTTGCCCTTGCCCACCCCGTCGATGGTCTTGCCTTCCAGGCGGCGCGCGGCGGCCAGGATGTTGGGCAGGCCGTAGTTGCCCTCGTGGCAGCTGTATTCGTACATCGGCCCCTTCGCCGTGCGGAACGGCATCTCGGCGCGCCAGGTCTGGGTGTAGAGGCTCGGGTCGGTGACGCTGAATTCGTAGAGCAGGTCCGCCGGGCCAAGCCGCGTGAACTTCTCGACGATGGTCGCCGCCGGCGAGATCTTCAGCCGGTCGGTGCGTGACAGGCCCGCGGCGCAGAAATTGGTGTTCTCGATCACCAGGGTCTCGCCCTCCCACCGGCCGATGGCGTCGCCCATCCAGGAGGTGACCGCCGCCGGGGCGTGGCGCGCGTCGCCCATCCGGACGACGTGGGCGTCATTGTACTTCTCGGACAGCAGGACGACATGGTCGGCGGTCTGCACGATCTGCAGATAGTTGCCGTCCGGACTCGGCAAGTTGGGCGGATAGCCGCCCTCGGAGGCCACGCAGCGCGTGGTGACGGTCTGTTCCTCCGGATTGTCGCGGCTTCGCTTGGGAGGATCCTTCTCGTCGTAGTGGAAGCGTTTCAGGGTTTCGGCGTTGAACGGCAGCTTGCCGTCCGGCGGGTCGACGATCCAGGAGGTGCGGATTTCGCCGCGCACGCGGGCCAGGCCGACCCCGATCTCCCAGTATTCGGAGTCCTTCTGGCCGAGGGGATCGATGTCCTTCGGGTCGAAGCCGCCGGTCAGGGCGAATTGCGCCTCGGCCCGGCGCGCCTCTTCCGGCGAGATCACGAGGCTCTTCAGTTCCGGCGGCCGTTCCAGGTCGGTGTAGGAGGCGTTGGTCCAGAGGCCCTGGAGATCGGGCGTCCCGAACTCCGTGCGCGGCGCGCGATAGGGCCGCGCGTGGGCCGCCGCCGGCAGCGCCGAGGCCGCCGTCGCGGCGAGCATGAACCCGCGGCGGCTGACGTCCATCGATCCCAGCAGGTTCATCGCCTGGCCCCCGACCACCTTTGGTGTGCGAGGCCTAACGGCGTTTCATCGACCGGGGAACTGCACTTTTTTGACAGGGCCGGCGAAGAGGTCATTAGGCCTGTGGGCTGCCATGGATTTAAGGGCGGGTGTGGGCCCGAATGTGAGCTTCGGGCCCCTTCGCAGCTGTCCTCCTTCGACCCCTTGCCGAAGTATAGGTTGCGCTCGGCCTTGCGGATGGCGGCAACCTAGACGAGAGTATCCCGACGACCTATGAGCCTGCCGGGGAGTTCTGATGGCCGACAAGGACGCGGAAATTGCGGAGCTTCGGGCTCGGCTTCGGGCGGCCGCGCTTGAAACAGCTGCTGGCGGCGCCGCCACCGTTCGGCATCTGTCTTTAGCTCCCCAAACGGCGGCGTTTCAGCCGGTTGATCCGGGCCTCGCGTTCGGAATCTTCATCCTGCCTTGGGTGTTCGTCTGGTTCTTGTTGGATGCGGGTTACTCCACGCGATCGCGGTTGATTGGTTTCCTGTGGCTTGGGGCCTATTTGACCTTCGGCAGCGGCGGACTTGCGTTTCTCCAGATGGGAAACTGATGGTGGCCTAAAGGTCGCTTTCCACCGAGCCTGTGTGAAAAGGCCGAAGCAGTTTAGATTCCTGACCATCGACTTCGGAGGGCGGGATGAAGCGCTTTGTCGAGGGGGAGGACCGGCGTCAGGGCACGCTGCTCCCGGAATACCTTGAGGATTACGTCTCCGAGGAG
>NZ_DATAPY010000051.1:0-19384 GCF_036264965.1 Phenylobacterium sp. | reverse complement strand
GGCCGCGCTGGCGAAGGTCACGTCCTGGCCGTCGAACAGCACCTGCCCCTGTTCGGGGAATTCCAGGCCCGCGATGGTGCGCAGGAGCGTGGTCTTGCCCGAGCCCGAGGGGCCCAGCAGGGCGATCAGCTCGCCCGGCCTGATGTCGAGGCTGACGCCGTTCAGCGCCGGATAGCGGCCGTAGGCCTTGTGGATATCGCGGACGGAAATGACCATGAGACAGCCCCTTAATGACGGGCGTGCAGGTCCGGCTGGAGCATCTCCAGCAGGGTCTTCAGCACCAGGGTGACGAGGGCGAGCAGGCACAGCAGGGCGGCCACGGCGAAGGCGCCCACGTAGTCGTACTCGTTGTAGAGGATCTCCACGTGCAGCGGCATGGTGTTGGTCAGGCCGCGGATGCGCCCGGACACCACCGACACCGCCCCGAATTCGCCCATGGCGCGGGCGTTGCACAGGAGCACGCCGTACAGCAGCGCCCACCGCACGTTGGGCAGCGTCACGCGGAAGAACGCGCGGAGCCCGCCGGCACCCAGCGACAGCGCCGCCTGCTCCTCGGTGACGCCCTGCTCCTGCATCAGCGGGATCAGCTCACGCGCGACGAACGGGAAGGTCACCAGAATGGTCGCCAGCACCAGGCCCGTGGTGGCGAAGATGATCTTGATGTCGTGGTCGATCAGCCACTCGCCGAACCAGCCCTGGGCCCCGAAGATCAGCACCCAGACCAGGCCCGACACCACCGGCGACATGGAGAACGGCAGGTCGATCAGGGTGAGCAGCGCGCTCTTGCCGCGGAATTCGAACTTGGCGATGCACCACGCGGCCGCGATCCCGAAGACCGCGTTCAGCGGCACGGCGATGGCGGCGACCAGCAGGGTCAGCTTCATCGCCGAGACAGCGTCCGGGTCGCTGATCGCGGCCAGGTACTTGCCGATCCCCTTGGCGAACGCGTCGTGGAACACCACGAACAAGGGCAGCACCACCAGGCCGGCCATCACGATCGCCGAGGCCAGCACGAGCAGGATCGCCAGGCCGGGCAGGCGAATGCTGGAAATCGGGCGGGCGCCCACAACTGGCTTTAGGACGGTCATGCCCTGCCCCTTCGCGCCAGCAGCAGCTGCAGCCAGTTGATCGCCACCAGCGAGCCGAAGGATATCGCCACCATGGCCAGGCCCACAGCCGCCGCGCCGGCGTAGTCGTACTGCTCCAGCTTGATGACGATCAGCAGCGGCGCGATCTCTGTCTTGCCCGGCAGGTTCCCGGCGATGAACACCACCGAGCCGTACTCCCCGACCGCGCGCGCGAAGGCCAGGCTGACGCCGGAGACCAACGAGGGGCCCAGCGCCGGCAGGATCACCCGCACCGCCCGCTGCAGGGCGTTGGCCCCCAGCGTCGTGGCCGCCTCCTCCACCTCCCGGTCCAGGTCCTGCAGCACCGGCTGCAGCGAGCGCACCACGAACGGCAGGCCGATGAAGACCAGGGCGATGAAGATGCCCAGGGGCGAATAGGCGGTCTTGATCCCGACCTTCGCCGCCAGCGATCCCAGCGGCCCGTTCGGCGCATAGATAGCGGTCAGGGCGATGCCGGCCACTGCGGTCGGCAGGGCGAACGGCAGGTCCACCAGGGCGTCCAGGATCCGCCGGCCGGGAAACTCATAGCGGGTCAGCGTCCAGGCCAGCAGGATGCCCAAGGGCGCGTTCAGCAGGGCAGCGAGTGCCGAGAGCCCGAAACTCAGACGCAGCGCCGCCGCCACGCGGGGCGCGCTCAGCGCATGCCAGACCCCGTCCAGCCCCAGTTCCCAGGGCCGGATCGCCAGCGCCACCAGCGGCAGGACGACGATGGCGCCCAGATAGGCCAGCGTAATGCCCAGCGACAGGCCGAAGCCCGGCAGGATGGAATGCACCACCCAGGGCCTGCGCGCCCTCACCGGCGCGGCGGGGATCGCGTGCGCCGTCATGTGGGTTTGTAGACCTGGTCGAACAGGCCGCCGTCGGCGAAGTGGACGGCCGTGGCCGTCTTCCAACCGCCGAACGCCTGGTCGATCGTCACCATCGGGATCGTCTTGAACGATGCCGCATACTTCGCCGCGGCCTTGGCTTCGCGCGGCCGGAAGTGACGCTTGCCGATGATATCCTGCGCCATCGGGCTGTAGAGGAAGTTCAGGTAGCCGGTGGCGACGACGCGGGTATTGTGGCGATCGACGTTCTTGTCCAGCAGCGCCACCGGCGGCTCGGCCAGGATCGAGCTCGACGGATAGACGATGTCGAAGTTCGGCCCGAACTCGTCGATGGTCAGGAACGCCTCGTTCTCCCAGGACAGCAGCACGTCGCCGATGTTGCGCTGGGCGAAGGTGGTGGTGGCGTCCCGCGCCCCGGCGCCCAGCACCGGCACGTTCTTGAACAGCCTGGCGATATAGTCCTTGGCCGGCCCCGGCCCGCCCAGCTTGAGCCCATAGGCATAGGCCGCCAGATAGGCCCAGCGCGCGCCGCCGGAGGTCTTCGGATTGGGCGTGATCACGCCCACGCCCGGCTTCACCAGGTCGGCCCAGTCGCGCACGCCCTTGGGGTTGCCCTTGCGCACCAGGAACACAATCGTCGAGGTGTAGGGCGTCGAATTGTTCGGCAGCCGCGATTGCCAATTGGGCGGCAAGAGCTTGGCCCGCGCGGCGATCTCGTCGATGTCGCCCGCCAGCGCCAGGGTCACCACATCGGCCTGCAGGCCGTCGATCACCGCGCGGGCCTGTTTGCCCGATCCGCCGTGGCTCTGCTTGATGTCGAGCGCCACACCGGTCTTGCCTTTCCAGTAGCTGGCGAAGGCGGCGTTGATCTCCTTGTAGAGCTCCCGGGTCGGATCATAGCTGACGTTCAGCAGGGTCACCGGCTTGGCGTCGGCGAAGGCGCGACCGGCCAGCAGCGGCGCCGTCGCTGCGACACCGGCCATCACGGCTCTTCGGGAAAGGTGCTGCCTCGTCATGGTCTCAAGTCCTCAGGGATTGGGGGCTCAGGGACGCTTGCCGGAACGCTGACAGCCGGGTTTCACCTCGCCCGATAACCCGCGAGGTGAAGCCACGTTTCATAGCGAACCGCGCAATCGGCGGTTTGCGCACTTCACAATCCCGTGGCGCAGGCGCGCGCATGCTCGATCCCTCGCCCAAAGCGAAGGCCAAGCTAAGCGTCTTATTCCTACTTACCTAGTTGGATTACGCTGGCGGGGACTGCAGAAAATCTGATGATCACAAGCCCGTGCGACGGCCTATTCGGCCGCCATGAGCACCCGGCCGGCGGTGAACGAGGTCTTCTCGGCCAGCGCCGCCTTGGCGGCTTCGTACTCACCGGCCAGGCGGGCCACCAGTTCGGCCGCGGTCGGGATCGACTTCACCGACCCGATGCCCTGGCCGCAGCCCCAGATGTCGCGCCAGGCCTTGGCCTTCTGGTTGCCGCCGGAACCGAAGTTCATCGCAGAGGCGTCCGACACCGGCAGGTTTGCCGGATCCAAGCCCGCGGCCACGATCGACGGCGTCAGGTAGTTGCCGTGCACCCCGGTGAAGAGGTTGGTGTAGGTGATGTCCTCGCCGGTGCTCTCGACGATCATCTGCTGATAGGCCGGGTTGGCGTTGGCTTCCCGGGTGGCGATGAAGGCCGAGCCCACATAGGCCAGGTCCGCGCCCATGGCCTGGGCTCCCAGGATCGAGCGGCCGTGGGCGATGGCGCCCGAGAGCGCGATCGGCCCGTCGAACCATTCGCGCAGGCCCTGGATCAGGGCGAAGGGCGACAGGTGCCCGGCATGGCCGCCCGCACCCGACGCCACCGGAATGAGGCCATCGGCCCCCTTCTCGATAGCTTTTCTGGCGAAGCGGTCGTTGATCACGTCGTGCAGCACGACGCCGCCATAGGAATGCACGGCGTCGTTCACCGGTGTCTGAGCGCCCAGCGAAGTGATGACGATCGGCGCCTTCCACTTGGTGGAGAGCTCGACGTCCTGCTCCAGCCGGTCGTTGGACTTGTGTACGATGTGGTTCACCGCGAAAGGCGCGGACGGCGTCTCCGGATGGTCGCGGTCCCAGGCGGCCAGCTCCTCGGTGATCCGGTGCAGCCACTCGTCCAGCAGCGAGACCGGCCGCGCGTTCAGCGCCGGGAACGCGCCCACGATCCCCGCCTTGCACTGGGCGATGACCAGATCGGGGTTGGAGATGATGAACAGCGGGCTGCCGATCACCGGAAGCCGAAGGCGGTCGCGCAGGACAGGCGGCAGGGCCATGGACGTCTCCTAAGAAATCTCGTTAAATTTACGTTGTACGCAAAAATTCGGTACAGACAACTCCGGCCAACCCCAAGGCTGCAGGATCACGCCGTCAGCGAAGGAAAGATCGGAAAGCGCCCCATGACAACGACGATGTCGCAGCTGAAGTCTTGGCCGCGCATCGAGGCGTCGGTCGCCTCGCCGATCTGGCAATAGGCGCGCCGCAGGTCGTCCGGCGCAACGGCGTCGGGACGCACGAACCGCACGCCCTCGATCGGGTTCATCCGCTCGATGATGTGCTCGGGGACATTCTCGCCGACCACGATCTCGGTGGCGCCCAGCTGGCTGCACTCCAGGAAGGCGGTCTCGATCGCGGCGAGCCGGGCCACGTCGTCATGGTCGACGCCGATCTGCGGCCGGAGCTCGTAGGCGTGCAGTCGCCGAAGCAGTTCATAGGCATTGGCCCAGTTCCGCGCATGGGCCTGCAGCTTCGCGGCCACCGTCATGCGTTCGCTGACGAAGCCCAGGATGGCAGCGCCCACCTGGGCCGCTTCCGGCAAGGCGCCGGGATTGAACTGGCGGGCGTAGGACGCCATCACTTCGAGCCCGCCGCGGTAGAGATCCCACGACTCCATGGCCTCGCGGTTGCCCACGTGGCTGCCTTCGGAAACCGCCGTCGCGGCCAGATGCGGCTGCGGACTAAACAGCACAGCGCCCTGGCCCAGCGCATGGGCCAGCATGTTGAAGTAGCTGTAGGTGAACCGCGGCGTCGGCCCGGCGATGGCCGGCAGCGCGGCGCGGCGCATCAACCAGCATTCGGGAAAGACGTGATTCTGGATCACGAAGGCGAGGCAATTGCCGTACTGCCCACTCTCGAAGCGCATCTCGCCCTCGAAGTCATAGAACTTGCCGATCACCGCGCCGCCCTGCGTCTCGTCGGTCAGCAGCCAGGGCGTCTGGATCATCACCAGCGCCGGGTCCTCGATCATCCGTTGCACATAGGCGAGCAGTTGGTCGGCGATCATCAGGTCGTCGTCGGCGATGCTGACGACGATCTCGCCGCGGGCCTGATGCAGGGTCGTCAGGATGTTCGGATAGGCGCCGACGTTGCGCGGCTGGCGGCTGACCCGCATCCGCGGATGCTGCGCGGCATACCGGGCCAGGATCTGCGGCGTGTCGTCGGTGGAGCAGTTGTCCGAGACCACCAGCTCATAGTCGATCCCCGAGCCGTCCAGGGCGCCCAAGTGATGAGTCAGGTAGCGGTCTAGGTAGCGGGCGCGATTGTAGGTCGCCAGGCAGAGGCTGAGGGTGGGCGAGCCCGGCATGTCCTTAGGTCCATCTGCGCCGACCAAGTCCACGCCCGGCGCGCCGACCCCAGAGAGCGCCCGAAGAGTCCGGCACGGCGCACGAGTCGTCAACGCGGGCCTGGCGCGCTTCTCCCGGCGCAAACTTGACGGAGCAGGCCTCGCGGGACCATCACCCGCTGATGACTGACGCCGACGTCCTCGCTTCGGACTTCCCGCCCGCCACGGAAGCCGCCTGGCGCGCCCTGGTCGACAAGACCCTGGGCGAGGCGCCCTTCAGCTCGCTGGAGAAGACCACGGTCGAGGGCTTGGCCATCGAGCCGCTCTACGCCGCAGCGCCGGCGCCCCTGGCGCCCGCCCGCACGGTCCCAGCCGACCGCGCCTGGGAAGTCGCCGCCCTGACCGCCCATCCCGACGTCGCGCGCGCCAATTCCGAGATCCTGGCCGACCTGCGCGGCGGCGCGGCGGCGGCGGTCGTGCGCGTCGACCCGACCGGCAAGGCCGGCGTCGCCGTCGGCTCCGAGGCGGCCTTGGCCCGCGCGGTCGACGGCGTGATCCTTGAGTTCGCGCCGGTCGCGCTCGACGCGGGGTTCCTAGGTCCCCAGGCCGCCGACTGGCTGAGCGCCGCGGCCAAGGCCTCGCCCACCGCCCTGCTGCGCTTCCACCTCGACCCCTTGAGCGCCTTCGCCCGGGCCGGCGCCAGCCCGGGGCCGATCGAGGCGCACCTGATCGCCGCGGCCAACACCGCCGTGCGCCTGGCCGAGACCTACCCGCTGGCGCAGCTGTTCCTGGCGTCCGGCCACGTGGTCCACGAAGCCGGCGGCGGCGAGGCCGGCGAGGTCGCCTTCGCGGCGGCCTCCGCCATCGCCTACGCCAAGGCCCTGGTCCGCGCGGGCCTGCCGATGACCGACGCCTTCGGCCGCATCACGCTGGGCCTCAGCGCCGACGCCGACTACTTCGTGACCATCGCCAAGCTGCGCGCCGCCCGCGCCGTCTGGGCGCGGATCGCCGCGGCCTGCGGGGCCGATCCGACGGCCCGCATCGAGGCCCGCTCCTCGCGCCGGATGCTCACCGCCAAGGACGCCTGGACCAACATGATCCGTCTGACCGCCGCCGGCTTCGGCGCGGCGGTCGGCGGGGCGGACAGCATCGTCCTTGGCAATTTCACCGACGCACTCGGCCTGCCCACCGAATTCGCCCGCCGCCAGAGCCGCAATTCGCAGCTCGTGCTGATGGAAGAGGCCCATATCGGCCGCGTCGCCGACCCTGCCGCCGGGTCCGGCTATATCGAGACGCTCACCGACGAGATCGCCCGCGCCGCGTGGGCCGAGTTCCAGGCCATCGAGACGGCCGGCGGGATCGTCGCCGCCCTGACCAGCGGCCAGATCGCGGGCGCGGTCGAGGCCGCCAGGGCCGCCCGTCCGGAACCCAAGATCATCGGCGTCACCGCCTTCCCACCGGCCAAGGACACCCCCGTTGAGGTCGAGATCGCCGCGGCCAAGGCCGCCAGCGCGCCCTCACCCCGCCTGCCCGGCCCCGACAGCGCCTGCCCGCCGCTGACGCCGATGCGCATCTCGGAGGCCTTCGAATGAGCCTCAACAAAAAACCCGTCATCCCACGGTCGGCCGCAGGCCGATCCGGGGGACCCAAGCCGAGCCTTACCAAGTCGCACCTCGGCTTGGGTCACCCGGATAAACCGGGTGATGACGAATGTGGGGGGAAGCGGTGATGAGCAAATTCCCCGACTTCTCGACGATGGCGTTCGAACCTCTGGTCAGCAAAATTCTGCAGACCGGCGAGCCCTGGCAGACGCCCGAAGGCATCGCCGTCCGTCCCGCCTACGGCCCCGCCGACACCGCGGCCCTCGACACGCTCGGCGGCTATCCCGGCCTCGCACCCTTCCTGCGCGGCCCCTATCCGACCATGTACCTGACCAACCCGTGGACCATCCGCCAGTACGCGGGCTTCTCCACGGCCGAGGACTCCAACGCCTTCTATCGCCGCAACCTGGCCGCCGGTCAGATGGGCCTCTCCATCGCCTTCGACCTGGCCACCCACCGCGGTTATGACAGCGACCATCCGCGGGTGAAGGGCGATGTGGGCATGGCCGGCGTGGCCATCGATTCCATCCTCGACATGCGCACGCTGTTCGACGGCATCCCGCTCGACAAGATGAGCGTCTCGATGACCATGAACGGCGCGGTCCTGCCGATCCTGGCGCTCTACATCGTGGCCGGCGAGGAACAGGGGGTGCCGCACAAGGCGCTCTCCGGCACCATCCAGAACGACATCCTGAAGGAGTTCCTGACCCGGAACACCTACATCTATCCGCCGATCCCCTCGATGCGGATCGTCTCGGACATCTTCGGCTACACCAGCCGCGAGATGCCGCGCTTCAACTCGATCTCGATCAGCGGCTATCACATGCAGGAAGCCGGCGCGACGCTCGACCTGGAGCTCGCCTACACCTTGGCCGACGGCATCGAATACGTCCGCGCCGGCGTGGCCGCGGGCCTGCCGGTCGACAGCTTCGCGCCCCGCCTGTCGTTCTTCTGGAACGCCGGCATGAACGCCTTCATGGAGATCGCCAAGCAGCGCGCGGCGCGCCTGCTGTGGGCCAAGCTGATGAAGGCCGAGTTCGATCCGAAGGACGCCCGCTCGCTCTCCTTGCGGGCCCACACCCAGACCTCCGGCTGGAGCCTCGCCGCTCACGACGTCTTCAACAACGTGGCCCGGACCACTGTCGAGGCCATGGCCGCGGTTGGCGGCCAGACCCAGAGCCTGCACACCAACTCCTTGGACGAAGCCCTTGCTTTGCCGACGGATTTCTCCGCGCGCATCAGCCGCAACACCCAGCTGTTCCTGCAGGCCGAAAGCGGCCAGACGCGGGTGATCGATCCCTGGGGCGGCTCCTACTACATCGAGCGCCTGACCGCCGACCTTGCCGCCCGCGCCCTGCACCATATCGCCGAAGTCGAGGCCCTGGGCGGCATGGCCAAGGCCATCGAGAACGGCCTGCCCAAGCGCCGCATCGAGGAGGCCTCGGCCCGCACCCAGGCGCGCATCGACGCCGGCCTCCAGAGCGTGGTCGGCGTCAACCGCTACCGCCCTGATACGCCTGACGAGATCCCGGTGCTGAAGGTGGACAACACCGCCGTGCGCGAGCAGCAGCTCGCCAAACTCGCGCGCCTGAAGGCCGAGCGCGACCCGAAGGCCGTCGAGGCCGCGCTCACCGCTCTCACCAACGGCGCGGCGGGGAACGGCAACCTGCTGGAACTCTCTGTCGACGCCGCCCGAGCCCGCGCGACGCTCGGCGAAATCTCCGACGCCCTGGAAGAGGTCTTCAATCGTCACAAGGCCCACGCCGACGCGGTGAAGGACGTCTATCTGCGCGAAAGCGGGGTCACCGCCAGCGCCCGCCGCGCCCAGGAAATGGCCGCCGCCTTCACCCAGGCCGACGGCCAGAAGCCGCGCATCCTGGTCGCCAAGATGGGCCAGGACGGCCACGACCGCGGCCAGAAGGTGATCGCCTCGGGCTTCGCTGACCTCGGCTTCGACGTCGAGATCGGCGACCTCTTCCAGACCCCGTCCGAGACCGCCGCCCAGGCCGTCGCCGACGGCGTGCATGCGGTGGGCGCCAGTTCGCTCGCCGCCGGCCACCTCACCCTCGTGCCCGAGCTGAAGAGCGAACTCGCCAAGCTGGGCCGCGCCGACATCATGGTGGTCGTCGGCGGCGTCATCCCGCCGGAGGACTTCGCGGCCCTGCGCGACATGGGCGTGGCCGCCATCTTCACGCCCGGCACGACCGTTCCGGAGGCCGCCATCTCGGTGATCGAGCGGCTTAACGAACAGCTCGGCTACGCCCAGGAACAGGCCGCGGAATAGGCTAGCGCTTCACCGCGATGCCCATCACCTCGAACTTGGCGCCGCCGAGCAGGTGGTCGACGCCCAGATAGGCGCGCGCCGGCATCGGGCCCTTGAAATAGGTCCGGTAGACCTCGTTGAAGGCCGCATAGTCCGCGAGGTCCGATGAGAAGATCTGCACCCAGACGAGATCGTCCATGGTCAGGCCGCCCGACTCCACCTCCCGCTTGACGTTATCGAGCACGCGCTTGGCTGCGGCCGCGCCGGTGTCCCCCGTCACCGGCCCGCGGTCGGTCGTGCCGGCGACGTAGAGGGTCTTGCCGGCCAGGACGGCGCCGCTGTACGGCGGGTTGGGCCCACCCGCGCCACTGGGCGTGGCGGGGAAATGCTGCCGCTCCGCCTCTGCGGCGTGGGCGGCCAGCGGCAGGAGCGCCAGAACGGAGGCGGTCAAAATAGCGGTTGGATTCATCTCGCTCTCCAGGATCGAAGCTCGCCCCTATCAGCGCCGACTCGACCAGGGCCGCAAACCCGTCAATTACTCTACGTGAGAAGCTGGGGCGGGTGCATGCCGGACGAAACGCTGGAACGCAGCACCCTGCGCAAGGTCGCGTGGCGGCTCTTGCCGCTGATCCTGCTGGGCTACCTGGCCTCCTACATGGATCGGGTGAACATCAGCTTCGCCGCGCCGACCATGAACGCCCAGCTCGGCTTCACCGCCTCCGTCTACGGCTTCGGCGGCGGCCTGTTCTTCATCAGCTACGCCATCCTGGAGATTCCCTCGAACCTCATCCTGGCCCGCGTCGGGGCCCGGCGCTGGCTGGCCAGGATCATGATCACCTGGGGGCTTGTGGCCATGAGCATGGCGCTGGTCCGCACCGATTGGCAGTTCTACCTAGTGCGCTTCCTGCTGGGCGCCGCCGAGGCGGGCTTTTTCCCCGGCGTGATCTACTACCTCGGCCTCTGGTTCCCCCAGGCCTACCGCGGCCGGGCGATCTCACGGTTCTATGTCGCAGCGCCCCTGGCCTCGGTGGTGATGGGCGCCGTGGCGGGCAGCCTGCTGGGCCTGGACGGCCGCCTGGGCCTCCACGGCTGGCAGTGGCTGCTGATCGCCGAGGGCGCGCCGGCCGTGATCCTCGCCTTCGTCTTCCTGCGCTGGCTGCCCGACCGCCCGGCCAACGCCGCCTGGCTTTCATCTGAGCAGCGCGCCTGGCTGGAGGCCCGGATCGCCGCCGACAACGCCGCCATCGTCGCCCCTGAGCACAGCGCTGCGCGCGCGCTTTTCCGCCCGGCGGTGATTGCTCTGGTGCTGGTGAACTTCCTCTACCTCGGCCCCTACTACGCCTTCACCCTCTCGGCCCCGACGATCCTTAAGGAGGCGACCGGCCTCAACCCCGCCCACGTCGGCTATCTGGTCGCGGCGGGCGGCATCGCGGGAGCCTTCGGCATGGCCGCGGCCGGCTGGAGCTCCGACCGCCTGCGCGAGCGCTACCTCCACCTGGCCGTCCCCTTGGTGGCGGTGGCCGCCTGCTTCTGGCTGATCGCGGCGAGCCCGCCGCCCGCGGTCGTCATGGTCGCCTTCCTCGCCATGATGGCCAGCTACTTCGCGGTCAGCGCCGCTTTCTGGCTGGCGCCCGGCGAGATCGTCCATCCGCGCGCCGTGGCGCTGACGGTCGCGGCGATCAACGGCCTGGGTCAGGTGGGCTCGTTCCTCTTCCCCTGGCTCTGGGGACTGGCCAAGGACAAGACTGGCGGCTTCCACCTGGGCCTCAGCCTGTTGCCGGTCGCCTTCCTCGCCGCGGCGGCCATTGTCATGGGCCTACGATACAGGCGGCGGCCCGCCTAGACCCTGTCCCGGCTGACTTGAATCAAGTCAGCCGGGAAAGAACAGGGTCGTCGTCTATATCTGGAGCCCTTCTTGTCCACTCAGGTTGATCCAACCTGAGTGGGAAGGGCTCCAGGCCGCAGCCCCCCAAAAGAAAAACGCCGGGGCGTGCACCCCGGCGTTCCTCAATCTACAGAGCTTTCGACTGTTACTGGTTGGTCGGGCTGGGATTGAAAGCCTCGGCCTGCTGGGCCGCTTCCGACTTCGGCTTGGCGGGCGGAGCCGCCGCGGCCGACCGGCGATTGCCCATCATGCCCTGGGCGGCGGCCAGTTCGTCGGCGTCCAGATAGCCGTCGTGGTTCTTGTCGAGCACGTCGAAGTACTTGAGCAGCATGGCGCCCATCTGGCCCTTCAGCTCGGCCTTCTCCAGCTTGCCGTCCAGGTTGTCGTCCATCATGCCGAGCAAGCGGGTCTTGCCCAGCTCCTCGTCATAGTTGACGCGGTGCGAGGCGGTCTCGCCCACCCAGCGGTAGCTGAGCGAGGTGAACAGCATCTCCTGGAACGACTGCTCGCCCCACGAGACATTGATCTTCGGGTCCGGGTTCGAGGGGTTCCGCTTGGAGTTGTCGTAGACGTAGTGGGAGACCAGCTTCGATCCCGCCGGGATCTTGATCGGCTCGGCGAAGGTGTAGCTGCGCTGCCAGTTGAAGTCATAGCGCGGCAGAGCCAGCAGCTCCTTCATCTTGCCGTCCGGATACTGGATCCATAAGTCCGCCGAATAGGCGCGGTAGTGGGCGTGCGGGAAGGCCGAATAGAGCAGCGCGTCGTGCGGGAACTGCACATAGGCCACTTCCTTGTGGCGCGCCTCGCCGGCCGGAATCTGGATGGTCGGGTCCATCACCACCGTCGAATGCATGATCAGTTCCGGCGGCTTGTCGTAGAAGTAGAGCGCGACCCGGCTCTTATCGACCGACTCCTTGCCGAACGGCGTGTAGTGCATCTGGAAGCCGATCGCGCCGCCGGGCGGCAGGTAGACGCCGGCATTGGTCGGCTCGATCGAGCTTTCCGCGCCCACGGCGTAGCCGGCCCCCAACGAGGCCGCCCACTTGGTCTCGGACGACTTCCCGTCGGCCGGCATCTGCTCCATCCAGCCGGTCAGCAGGTGGTGCACGCCCTGGCGCTCGCCCGGCTTCACGGTGGAGGCCCGGACCCACTTGCCTTCGGTCAGCGTGCCGGCCACCGCCGGACGTTGATAGTCGACCACGCCCGAGGCCGGGATCTTGAAGGCCGGGACATCGATGATCAGGTCCGGCTTGCCCAGCGGCCATTCGGCGGCCACGTGCTTCACCGCGCCCAGCGGGTCGGCGCCCTCGCCGCGCGGCGCGCCTTCCTCGATCCAGTGGACCAGGGTCTTCGTCTCGTCCGCCGTCAGGCGCTTGTCGTCGGAGAATTTCCCGATGTGCGGATCGGCGTGATAGGGCGGCATCCGATCGGTGCGGATCACTTCGCGGATCATCGGTGCGAAGCCCTTGACCATCGCGTAGTTGTTCATGGCGAAGGGACCGATGCCGCCTTCTTCGTGGCAGGCCACGCACTTGGCTTCCAGGATCGGCGCCACGTCCTTGGCGTAGGAGACCTTCACCGCGCCGCGTTCCGGGAAGGCGATCGGAGCGCCCTTGCTCGGCTCGGCGGCCGCCACGGTCACCGACTTGCCGGCCACCAGGGCGTCGAGCGCCTTTTCCGAGCCCGGCAGGGCGCCGTGATAGACGACCTTCCAGCTCTTCGGATCGATGACGACGACTTCCGCCGAGCGGGTTACGCCCAGGCTCTCGCCGACCAGCTGGTAGCTGTCCATCAGGATCGGGGTTTCGTAGCCGGCCTTCTGGGCCTCGGCCTGGATCGCCTCGCGCGTGTCCTTCAGGTTGGAGTTCATCATCATGAACTCCACGCCCTTGGCGGCGTACGCCGTCTTCAGCGCCTTCAGCGCCGGGGCCTGGGCCCGCATCACCGCGTCACCGTTCGCCTGGGTGACGATCACGATCGCCGGCGCGTCGGCCAGACGGTAGAGCTCGTGGGCCTCCATGTTGGCGTCCACGAGCATGAAGTTGTCGACCGAGGTCGCCATCGGGGCGTTGGCTGCGACGCCGGACCCGTGCGCCAGCGCGCTCGAGGACTGGTCGCTGGTGCAGCCCACCAGGGCCGCTGTGCCGGCCAGCAGGGCCAGGATGCCGAGTTTCGCGCGGTTCATCGTGTCGTTCCCCAAAATCTTCGGCATATGCCAAATGCGCCACCGTGGCGGGTCCACGCGGCGTGCGCCGTATATCCGCCAACCACGTTACACGAATATTGCCGCGCTTCGCATGCGACGTCGTGTCTGCAGCCTAGTCGCCGCGGAGATGAGGTTTGGATGCAACGCCTCAGGCGCGTGGCAATTCCTCGGCGATCACCTTGAAGCCGGTGAGCGTATTGGGGCCGAAGCTGGTGACGATGGCCGCGTCGGTGGCGTCGCGCCCACGGGCCATCAGGACCCGCCCGATTCGCGGCCTGTCGTGCCGCGCATCCAGCACATGCCAGGCGCCGCCGAGGTAGACCTCGAACCAGGCGCTGAAATCCATCTCGCCCTCGATCGGCACACCGATGTCGCCCATGTAACCGGTGCAGTAGCGCGCCGGGATGTTCATGCAGCGGCAGAGGGTGATCGCCAGATGGGCGTAGTCGCGGCAGACGCCCTGCCGCTCCTCGTGCGCCTCGAAGGCCGTCTTGGTGGGCCGCGCGTGCTCGTAGCCGAAGGTGATCCGCTGGTGAGTGTACTTCACGATCGCCTGGGCGCGAGCCCAGCCCGGCGGGACGTCGCCGAACAGCCGCCAGGCCAGGGCCAGCAGTTGCTCGGTCTCGCAGTAGCGGCTGGCCAGCAGGAAGACGATGGCGTCGTCGGGCAGGTTCTCCACTGGATGCTGGATCGCGTCAGGCGTCACAGGGTCCGGCTCGCCCGAATCGCGGATCACGAAGTCGGACGACAGCACCGTGTGTCCGGCCGGCAGCACCACGCGGCTGCACAGATTGCCGAACGTGTCGTGGTACTGGCCGATCGCAACGCCCCGATCGGTGCGGAGCAGGTCGAAGCTCTCAAGATCCTGATGGCGGGACGGATGGACGTTCAGCAACAACAGCATCGGCGTCGGCTGCGGACACTCGTAGGTGATCTCGTAGCCGGCCCGGATGCGCACTCTGATGTCCCCGTCGCTCTAATATCCCTGCGCAACACGCCGCAGCGGCGCCGGTTGCGTGTCGGCCTCGGCTTCCACCGAAACTTCCACTTCCACGTCCATGCCGAGGTAGTCCGCCGGCAGGCCCGACCAGGTTCCGTGCAGCGGCGCCGCCTGGCGCGGATCGCGGGCGATGGCCACGCGGACCAAGTCCGCATTGCCGACGATGCCGTTGGTCGGGTCGAATTCCACCCAGCCGCAGGACGGCAGATAGACCCGAACCCAGGCGTGAGTATGGCCGCCGCCGGTGCGACCCGCCTTCTGCGAGCCGCCACTTTTCGACGACGAATAGACGTAGCCCGACACGAACCGCGCCGCGAGGCCCAGGCTGCGCACCGCCTCGATCATCAGCATGGCGAAGTCGCGGCAGCTGCCGGATCCCAGGGCCAGCGTCTCCAGCGGCGCCTGGGGCGCGCCGGTCAGCCGCGTCCCATAGGCGAACTCGCCATGGATCGCGTGGGTCATGTCGGTGAGCAGGGTCCGCAGGCTGGTCGCGCCCGCCCGGCGGACGAACCGCCGCGCCCAGGCCTCCAGCTCGCCGGTCGGATCCGAGTGTTGGCGCTCGATGGACTGCGCCAGGTCCGGATGGTCTTCCTCGCTGTAGGCCAAGGGCAGCGTCTGCGCGTAGCTTTCGCCGTCGAAATCGAACGCCGGCTGCGGAGTGTGTTCCAGCGTCACCCGGCTCTCGACAGACAGGCGCTCCGCGCGACCCGTGAACCGAGCGATGGACACGCAATTGCCGAAGACGTCATGGACGTTGCGCAGCACCGCCGGCTGTGGCCAGACGGCCAGCTCGGCGGAGACCAGCCGCTGGTCATAACTTTCCAGCGGCCGCAGCATCATGCGGTGCTCGCCCAGCGCCACCGGGTTGCGGTAGCGATAGGTCGTCAGGTGGCGGATGGAGACCAATGGCATTGCCGAACGGTGCGGGCGATTCCGTTAACGGGTCTATGACGTTGCTTGCGCCAATTGAACGCAGCGTGGCCATTGCGCTAAATCCAGGCGCCGCCTCGCCTTTCCTGCTCCTGGGCGACCACGCGGGCCGTGAGATTCCGCAACAATTGCGCGACCTCGGCCTGCCGCCCGCCGAGCTGGACCGCCACATCGCCTGGGACATCGGCGTGGCAGGCTACGGCGCCCTGCTCTCGCAAGTTCTGGACGCGACCTTCATCCGCCAGCGGTTCTCGCGCCTGGTGATCGACTGCAATCGCGATCCTGCCCGCGCCGACGCCATCCCGGAGATCAGCGACGGCGCGGACATCCCCGGCAATCGCGCCCTTTCGCCGCCTGACCGCGAAGCCCGCATCACGGAGATCGCCCGGCCCTACCAGGCCGCCATCGCCGCCGAACTGGACGCCCGCGCGGTCCGCGGCCTGGCGACTACGCTGATCTCCCTGCACTCTTTCACGCCCCGCATGGACGGCGTCGACCGGCCCTGGCGCTTCGGCGTCCTGCACGCCGGCGACAGCCCCTATTCCCGCGCCGTCCTGGCCCGCCTGCGCGGCGAACTGGGCGAGGCCCTGGTCGGCGACAATGAGCCCTACCGAATGGACGAGGTCGACTTCACCATCCCGCTACACGCTGGCGGCCGCGGCCTCGACTATCTGGAGCTGGAGGTCCGCCAGGACCTGGTGGCCGACCCCGCCGGCCAGGCCCAGATCGCCGCATTCGTCGCGCGCCTGCTGCCGACGGCCCTAGCCGACGTCGGCAGGACCTAGGCGACCGGCGCCATAGCGCGCAGGATGGCGGAGAGACAGGAGGAGACTTCCAATGAGCGACACTGCCACCGCGCCGGCGCCTCAGGTGACCACGGCGCCCTCCGCCCGCTTCGGCTTCATGAAGTTCGTCGTCCGCGACCTCGACGCCATGCGCAGCTTCTACGAGCGCGCCTTCGGCCTCGTGGTCAGCCAGACCATCGACCTGCCCGACATCATGGAACTGGTCCTGCGCCGCCCCGGCGAGGAAACCGGCTTTAGCCTGATCCTCTATTGGAACAAGGGCGGCCGCGAGGTCTCGGTGGGAACCGGTCACGGCCCGCTCGGCCTGTTCGTCCGCGACGTTGACGCCGCCTACGCCCATGCGGTCAGCCAGGGCGCAACGCCCCACCGCGAGCCCTGGGACGCCGGCGCCATGCGCGTGGCCTTCGTCCTCGATCCCGAGGGCCGCGAACTGGAGCTGATCTCGATGAAGCGCTAGGCCCGCCGAACAGCGCTCGGCGAGGAACAGGCGGTGGGAGCGGCCCGTTGAAGAAATTCAACCGAGGGTCCCCGCCATGTTCACGCTGCCCAAGCTTCCCTACGACTATGCGGCGCTCGAGCCGACGCTGTCGGCCGACACGCTGCACACCCACCACGACAAGCATCACAAGGCCTACGTCGAGAAGACCAACGAACTGGCGACCAAAGCCGGGCTCGACGGCGGTCCGCTGGAAGAGGTGGTGCGGGAGTCGGCGAAGGCGAGCGACAAGAGGCTCTTCCACAACGCCGCCCAGGCCTGGAACCACGCCTTCTTCTGGGACTGCATGACGCCGAAGTCGGCCGCGCCCACGGGCGAACTCAAGGCCGCCATCGATGAGGCTTTCGGCTCGCTCGACGCCTTCAAGGACGCCTTTGTCGAGGAAGGCTTCAACCACTTCGGCTCAGGCTGGGTGTGGCTGGTGACAGGCTCAGAGGGCCTGAAGGTGATCTCCACCCACGACGCCGACGACACCCTGGTGAAGGACGGCCTCTTCCCGCTCCTGGTCTGCGACCTGTGGGAGCACGCCTACTACCTGGACTACAAGAACGACCGGAAGGGCTTCCTGAAGGCTTGGCTCGACAGGGTCGCCAACTACGCCTTCGCCGGGAAGCAGCTCGCGGCGTCTGAGGGTCAGGGCGACGGCTTTCGCTATCCGAGCCCCAGCGCCAACGACGACAGCTCCGACCGCCGCGCGGCGCCGGGCGAGGCCGAACGCCCGCAGGCCTAGCTGTTGACGGCGAGCGGCCCGAGATAGTCCACGTAGGCGTTCGCGCCCTCGCCGGCGATCCGGGCCTCGACCTCGAAGACCTCCCGCAGCAGGCCGGTTGTCATGACGGAAGCCGTCGGCCCGAATGCCGCCAGCCGCCCGGCCTTCAGCGCCATGACGTGGGTCGAGAACCTCAGGGCCAGGGTCAGATCGTGCAGGGCCACGACCACCAGCCGGCCCTCGCCCGCCAGCCGCTGCAACCGGGTGACGGTGTCCAGCGCATGGCGCGGGTCCAGACCCGCGATCGGCTCGTCGGCGATCACCGCTTGCGGGTCGCCGATCAGGGCGCGGGCGAGCATGGCGCGCGACAGCTCGCCGCCCGACAGCGTCGTCGCAGGCTGCAGGCGCTGGTCCATAAGATCGCAGGCTTTCAACGCCTGGGTCAGCCGCGGTTCGAACCCGCCGGGCAGGCCGCCGAAGGCCGGAAGTTGCGGCGTCAGGCCCAGCGCCACCAGCCGCTCCACCGCGATCGGCCACTCGGCGCGGGGGTTCTGCGGCAGGTAGGCGCGCCGCCGCGCCAGCTCCCGCCGATCCAGCCGCGGCAGCGACGTCCCGTCCAGGCTCACCGTCCCCTCGTCCGGCGCCAGCAGGCCCGCCAGCACCGACAACAGCGTCGACTTGCCCGCCCCGTTTGCGCCGACAACGGCGACGAAGGCGCCGCCCTCCAGCTCGCAGGAAACCGCGTCGACGATCGCCCGCCCGCTGCGACGGACTGTCAGGTTTGTCGCGCAAAGCCTTGTCATGGCGCGAGTTTCCGCAGCCGCAGCAGGAGCCAGAAGAAGAACGGCGCCCCGATCAGGCTGGTGATCACCCCCAGCCGCAGCTCGGTGTTGGTGTGGATCACCCGCGTGCCGATGTCGGCCAGCAGCAACAGCGTCGCCCCCAGCAGCGTCGAGGGCAGCATGGTCCGGCTCGGCTGGTGCCCCACGAACGGCCGCACCAGGTGCGGCGCCACCAGGCCGATGAAACCCACCGACCCCACCACCGAGGTCGCCGCGCCAACCGCGAGGCCGACGCCCAGCAGGGTCAGCACCCGGGTGCGGTCCACGCGCACGCCCAGGCTCTCCGCCTGCGCCTCACCGAGTGTCAGCGCGTCGATCGACCGGCCCATGGTCGACAGGATCGCCACGCCGGCCACGATGAACGGCGTGGCCAGCAGGACGTGGTCCCAGCTCTTCTCGGAGAACGAGCCCAGCATCCAGATGCTCATCTCGTAGGCCGCATAGGGGCTGGGCGCGAAGTTGAGCGCCATGGCCAGGAAGGCGCTCATCAGGCTGGAGACCGCCGCGCCGGCCAGGATCAGCGTGAGCGTGCTGCCGCGCCCGAAGGCGAAGGTCAGCGCGCCCGCCGCCATGGCGCCGGCCAGCCCGAGCAGCGGCGTCGCCAGCGGGAACACATGCGCCAGGCCGAAGTAGATCGAGATCACCGCGCCGAGCGCCGCGCCGTTCGAGACGCCCAAGAGGCCCGGGTCGGCCAGCGGATTGCGCAGCAGGCCCTGCAGCGCCGCGCCCGCCAGCCCCAGCGCGCCGCCCACCAGGATCGCCAGCACCGCGCGCGGCAGGCGCAGCTCCGTCACCACCAGGCCGGCCAGCGTCGGGTGCGGCGAGGCCAGGCCGGCGAGCAGCTCGCCGGGGCTGAGGTTCACCCGGCCCAGGAACAGCGAGGCCACCGCAACGGCCGCCAGCAGCAGGCCCGCCAGGGTCGGCAGGAGATAACCACGCCAGGCCTTCATCGGATCGGCCGCTTCGGCGGCAGAGCTTCGAGCGCGTGGCGAAGCGCGGCCGCGCTGTCCGCCGATTGCGGCAGGCCGCAGGTATGGGCGATGTCGCTGTAGGCGATGCGGCGGTCGGCATAGAGCTCGCGCACCACGCGGTGCTGGCCCTCGTCA
>NZ_DATAPY010000050.1:0-5143 GCF_036264965.1 Phenylobacterium sp. | reverse complement strand
TGGACCAGGGCCTGCGCTTCGCCATCCGCGAAGGCGGCCGCACGGTCGGCTCCGGCGTGGTGAGCAAGATCATCAAGTAGGCCCAGCCGCCTCACTTGAACTGAACGCAGAGGCCGTCGGGGAAACCCGGCGGCCTTTTGCGTTGCGGCTTTCCCACCGCGCGGTCACGCTGGCGCCAACCACGGCCCGGAGCCGTGGAACAGGCGGGGGATGGCATGGAGCGGCGGCGGTTTTTGAAGGCGGCGGGCGTGGCCGCAGGCGCGGCGCTGACGGCCCCACGCATCGCCGGCGCGGCTGAGCCGGCGGCCGCCAAGGCGTCCAGCGCGCTCACGGCCAGCGGCCCCGGCGAGCGGCTGTCGCTCGACCTCGGCTGGCGCTTCCACCTGGGCGACGTCCCGATGCCGGTCCCCCACACCGGCGACCAGAGCTACGCCAGCACCAAGGCCGGCGCGGCGGGCGGGGCGGCGGGGCTGCGCTATGACGCCTCCGCCTGGCGCAAGCTGGACCTGCCGCACGACTTCGTGGTCGAGGGTCCGTTCCTCGAGACCGCCAACGTCGGCCAGGGCTACCGCCCCAAGGGCGTCGCCTGGTATCGCCGCACCCTGCGCCTGGACCCCGCCGATCAGGGCAAGCACCTGGAGCTGCAGTTCGACGGCATCGCCACCAACGCCACCGTCTGGGTGAACGGCAATGTCGTGGCGCACAGCTGGAGCGCCTATTCCTCGATCTACATCGACATCACGGCTCTCGCCCGGTTCGGGGACGAGCTGAACGCCATCGCCGTGCGCGTCGACGCCGACCCGCTGGAGGGCTGCTGGTACGAGGGCGGCGGCATCTATCGCCACGCCTGGCTGGTGAAACGGCCGCCGGTCCACCTGATCACCGACGGTGTCTACGCGCACCCGGTCAAGGAGGGCGAAGATCTCTGGCGACTGCCGGTGGAGGCCACGGTGGCGAACGTCGGCGAGGCCGCCGCCGACGCCGAGGTCGAGATGGTGCTGGTGGATGCGGATGGAAAGCCGGTCGCCCACGCGCGCACTCTCCTTGCCATCGCGCCGTTCGAGCGGGGCGTGGCGCGGCGGTCACTGGAGGTTACTGGGGTCAAGCTGTGGTCGCTGGAGACCCCAACGCTCTACCGAGTCCGCACCACCGTGCGGCAGGCCGGGACGATCGTGGACGAGGCGGTGACGCTCTGCGGCTTCCGCACCCAGAGGTTCGATCCGGACAAGGGCTTCTTCCTCAACGACAAGTCGGTGAAGATCCAGGGCGTCTGCATCCACCAGGATCACGCGGGCCTGGGCGTGGCCCTGCCGGACTCGATCATCGACTTTCGGCTCCGGCGGCTGAAGGCGCTGGGTTGTAACGCCATCCGCTCGTCGCACAACGCGCCGACCCGTGAGCTGCTCGACGCCGCCGACCGGCTGGGCTTCCTGGTGATGGACGAGAACCGGCTGTTCAACACCAGCCCCGACTACCTGCGCCTGGTGGAGTGGATGGTGCGGCGCGACCGCAACCACCCGAGCGTGATCCTGTGGTCGGTGTTCAACGAGGAACCGCTGCAGGGTCGCCGCGAGGGCTATGAGATGGTCCGCCGCATGGCCGCTGTGGTGAAATGCCTGGATACGACCCGGCCGGTCACCGCGGCGATGAACAGCGGCATGTTCTCGCCGAAGAACGTCTCCCAGGCGGTCGATGTGGTGGGTTTCAACTACCAGATCGCCGTCTACGACCCGTTCCATTCGGCCAATCCGAGCAAGCCGATGACCAGCTCCGAGGACACCTCGGCGGTCAGCACGCGCGGCGAGTACGCCACCGACATGAACGCCCATGTTCTGACGTCCTACGACGACGTGGCGCGGCCCTGGGGCGCGACGCACCGGGCGGCCTGGAAGGCCATCGCCGCGCGCCCCTTCGTGGCTGGAGCCTTCGTCTGGACCGGCTTCGACTACCGCGGCGAACCGCAGCCCTTCGAATGGCCGACCGCCAGCTCCTCGTTCGGGATCATGGACCTCTGCGGCTTCGAGAAGGCGGCCTTCTACATCCACCAGGCGCAATGGGTGAAAGACCGCCCGATCCTGCATCTGATCCCGCACTGGAACTGGCCGGGCCGGGAGGGCCAGCCGATCCGCGTCGTGGCCATGGCCAACACCGAGACCGTCGCCCTGATGCTGAACGGCAAGCTGATCGGCGAGCAGAAGGTCGATCCTTTCGAGATGAACGAATGGCAGGTCCCCTACGTGCCCGGGCGGCTGGAAGCGGTGGGCAAGACGGCCGGCAAGATCGTGGCCCACACCGTGGTGGAGACGACCGGCGCGCCCGTCGCTCTTCGCCTGACGCCGGACCGCGGGAGCCTGGCGGGGGATGGCCGTGACGCCGCGCCGGTGACGGCCGACGCCATAGACGCCAGGGGCCGCGCCGTGCCGACCGCCAACCTTGCGGTCAGCTTTGAGATCGACGGCGGGCGGATCATCGGCCTGGGCAACGGCGACGCCAACAGCCACGAGCCGGAGAAGGGCGCGGCGCGGCGGCTCTATAATGGGCTGGCCCAGGTGATCGTGCAGAGCGAGGCGGGCGGTTCCGGCGTCCTGGTCCTTCGCGCGCGGGCCGAGGGCCTGAAGGCCGCCGAGGCGCGCATCGCTGTGCGGGCCGATCGCGGACCTCCCAGCGTCCCGCGGCCTGATTAGGCCACCATGTGTCCCGCAGATGACCTAAGAGTCATGACCGCGAATTAAGCTGCTTCGACTGCAACGCAGGACTAGCTTCCCGGTCACAAACTGGGATTGGGGAACTTCGTCATGCGCCTTGTCTTCGCGCTCATATCCACGGCCGCCGCCGTCGCTGCGGCCGGCGCCGCCTACGCCGGGCCCTCCGTCGAGATCCGCGATGCGGTCGCCCGCGTCACCGTGATCCCGGAGGACCGGACCGACATCAAGGTCGAGATGTTGACCACCAACCCGTCGCTGCCGCTCGAAGTGCGCAATGAGGGGACCACCGTGACGATCAACGGCAACCTCGCGCACCGGATCACCGACTGCCACACCAAGGGCGATCACCCCTCGGCCTGGGTGCGCGGCGTCGGCGAGATCACCTACGACAACATGCCCCAGGTGGTGATCCGCACGCCCAAGGCGGTGGCCCTGGAAACCGGCGGCGCGGTCTATGGCTCGGTCGGCCGCGGCGCGGCCAGCCTGGACCTGGAAAACGCCGGCTGCAGCGGCTGGACGATCGCCGACGTGGCGGGCGCGGTCAGCCTGCGCGAATCCGGCGCCGGTTCGGCCAAGATGGGCTCGGCCGGCAAGCTGGAAGTCCGGCTCTCCGGGGCGGGCAGCGTCCACGCCACCACCGTGCGCCAGGGGCTTGACGCGACGCTCTCCGGCGCCGGCAGCGTCAACATCGACGATCTGTCCGGTCCGGTGCAGGCCCATGTCTCCGGCGTCGGCCATATCCGGGCGATCCAAGGCCACGCGACGACGGTTCGCGCGTCGGTCTCCGGCGTCGGCGGCGTGGAATTCGGCGGTGACGCCCAGTCGCTGGACGCCTCCATCTCCGGTTTCGGCGGCATCAAGGTGAAGGCAGTCAGTGGTCAGGTGACCAAATCGATTTCCGGCGGCGGGCACGTGTCGATCGGCTGAGGCCGCGCCCCCGACGCCACGGATCCAGATCAATTAGAAGACGGAGAAGTCCAGATGCGTATGTCCCTCATGCTGGCGGCCACCACCGCCGCAGCCCTGACCGCCGGCGCCGCGAGCGCGGCCATGGTCGAGGTGAAGGACGCCGTCGCGCGGGTCACGGTGATCCCGGAGAACCGCAGCGACATCAAGGTCGACATCGTCCAGGCCAACCCCAGGCTGCCGCTTGAGGTCCGCACCTTCGCCGGCCAGACCATTGTCGACGGCCGCCTGCGCCGCCGCATCCGCGACTGCCACGGCTCAGGCGAGAACGTCTCGGTTCGCGTGCGCGACGTCGGCGACGTGGGCTTCCGCGAGATGCCGCAGATCGTCATCCATACGCCGCGCGACGTCGAGGTCGACGCCGGCGGCGCGGTCTGGGGCTCGGTGGGCCGTTCGGCCAGCGTCAAGCTCGGCAACGCGGGCTGCGGCGACTGGACGGTGGGTAACACCGAGGGCGCCATGCGCGTCAGCCAGGCCGGCTCCGGCGACACCCGCACCGGCTCGGCGGCCTCGGCCAAGGTCCGCGTGGCGGGCTCAGGCGACACCAGCGTGGGCGATATCCGCGGGCCTCTTGAGGTCGATATCGCCGGCTCCGGCGACGTGACAGTGGCTTCGATCGCAGGGCCGCTGGATGTCCATATCGCGGGCTCCGGCGACGTGAAGGTGGCCGGCGGCAAGGCCACGACCATGGCCGTCCACATGGCCGGCTCCGGCAATGTGGATTTCCGCGGGACCGCTGAGACGCTACGCGCCCGAATCGCCGGCTCCGGCGACGTCCGGGCCAAGGCGGTGACCGGCTCGGTCTCCAAGACCGTGATGGGCTCCGGCGGGGTCACGATCGGGAACTAGGCTGCTGCGTCCTGGGGGCAGGGAAGGGCGGCCGCAAACCGCCTGCCTGCCCTTGACGCGGGCGAGTCGCGCAGGTAGTAACGCGCCTCCTGTTGGACCGGCTGTAGCTCGCAAGGGCTAGACGCGGTTCGCAGAACGAACTGAGATACTGATTACATTGGTATTTCGGGCAGGGCCCTCGCGGGTGTCTCGCGCGGGCCTAAGTCGTTTTAGCGGACTTACGCGTACGAACTTCTCCTCGGAGGCGTTCGGGTTGGTCTTTGAAATGGTCGAGATCACGCGGACGGTTCGTCGTCTGTAGGGAACGAAAAGAGCGATATGGATCGTCAGAACATCCGCATCCGCCTCAAGGCGTTTGACCACCGCGTGCTGGACCATTCCACGCGCGAGATCGTCAACACCGCCAAGCGGACCGGCGCGACCGTGCGCGGGCCAATCCCGCTGCCGACGCGCATCGAGAAATTCACCGTCAACCGTTCGCCGCACATCGACAAGAAGTCGCGCGAGCAGTTCGAAATCCGCACGCACAAGCGCGTGCTCGATATCGTCGACCCCACCCCGCAGACCGTGGACGCGCTGATGAAGCTCGACCTGTCCGCCGGCGTGGACGTCGAGATCAAGCT
>NZ_DATAPY010000049.1:0-24512 GCF_036264965.1 Phenylobacterium sp. | reverse complement strand
TGTCCGAGGACATCGACCTAGAGCCCTTCCTGGCGATCCTGCGCGACGAGACGATCCTGAAGGTGTTTCACGCCGCACGGCAGGACGTGGAAATCTTCAACAACCTGGCCGCCATGCCCCGGCCACTGTTCGACACCCAGGTCGCCGGGATGGCGGCGGGCTTCGGCGAGCAGATCGCCTATGATGCGCTGGTGCGCCAGATGCTGAAGATCGAGCTGGATAAGAGCTCGCGCTTCACCGACTGGGCGCGCCGGCCGCTGTCGGACAACCAGCTGACCTACGCGCTGGCCGATGTGACCCATCTGGCCAGCCTCTACCCGATCCTGCGCGAGCGGCTGGAGAAGGAAGGCCGCCTGGCCTGGGTCACCGACGAGATGGCCAACCTTACGGATCCGGCGGTCTACGATGTCGAGCCGGAGAACGCCTGGAAGCGGCTGCGCCCCCGCAAGCACACGGCCAAATATATGGCGATCTACAAGTCCGTGGCCGCCTGGCGCGAGCGCACCGCCCAGACCCGGGACCAGCCGCGCGGCCGGATCCTCAAGGACGAGGCGATCGATGAGCTCGCCACCCAGGCGCCGACCGACCCTGACCAGCTTGACCGGCTGCGTTCGGTGCCGAAGGGCTTCTCCGGGTCGCGGTTCGGACCAGACCTGCTGGCCGCCATACGTGAGGCGCTGAAGGACCCTGAGGCCTACGCCCCGGTGGTCGAGCGCAGCCGCGTCGCGCCGTCGCCGGCCGCCGGCGCTGTGGTGGAGCTCCTGAAGGTGCTCCTGAAGGCGCGGGCGGAGGAGGCCGGCGTGGCGTCCAAGCTGATCGCCACGGTCTCCGACCTGGAGCAGATCGCCAATGACGACGAGGCCGATACGTCCGCGCTGAAAGGCTGGCGGCGTGAGGCGTTCGGCGAGGACGCGCTGAAGCTGAAGCGTGGCGAGCTGGCCCTGGTGCTGGATGGCGCCCGCGTGCGGGTCGTCGAGGTCCGCCGCGCGCCGAAGGCCGTCAGCGCGGGCTGATCTCCGAGGGCTTCGCGGGTTCCTGAGGATAAAGCCCAGGGCATTGATTTCGCGAGCGTTCAGGCGAATGTGACAGGGTTCTCCACAGCCCGTCCACCGCGTTCGCCGATCTCCGCTCACAGCCCCGTCCGGCGGGACCATTGCGGGCCGCCGGGGCTTTTGCAAATCTCCACTTGCCGAGAGGGACTGCGGCGCGGCGGACCGGGAGACCGGGCCGGAAGCGGGCAGGAGGCTCCCGGGGGGTAGGAAGTCAGGGGAGACCCGAAGCTCTCGATCCTCGGGGACACCGAGGCGGTCTTGCGGCCGATCCAGGGCGACCTGGCGAAGCTTAAGGGTCCCTCGACCTCAAAGGCTCAGATCCCCCAACGGATCTGGTTCAGAGGGCGGTGTTTCGGGCAACCGAGGCGCCGCCCTCTTGCTATGCGCGCTCGGCCATTCAGAGTCCGACTTCGCTCCTGTCGGCCTCGTTGAGTAGCGGCTCCTTGGCCAGATAGCGGCGCAGGTTTTCCAGGAACAGCTCGTCGCCGCGGCCAAGGTTGCCGTCGCCGGAGTTCGAGCTGTGGGCCGTGACCCGCACCTTCGGATGGTCCCAGAACCAGCTCTCGGCGGACAGGGGCTCGGTCTGGAAGACGTCGAGCACGGCGTGGCCCGGCTGGTCACGATCGAGGCCGGCTTTCAGGGCGTCCTCGTCCACCAGTCCGCCGCGGCCGATGTTGATCAGCACGGCGCCCGGCTTCATCGCCCGGAAGAAGCCATCGTCGCACATGTTGCGGGTCTCTTCGTTCAGAGCGCAGGCCAGGACCACGACGTCGGCCTGCGGCAGCTCGGCCTTGATGTCCTTCAGGGTGATCACCTGGTCCACGAGGTCGCCCTCGGCGGCCGGGCTGCGGCGGACGACCGTAAGATGAACGCCGAAGGGTTTGATGCGCCTGGCGATTTCGTGGCCGATGTTGCCGAAACCGGCCATCAGCCAGCGGGTTTTGGCCACCTCGTGATAGGGCGTGGATTTCCACTCGTGCCTGGCCTGCAGAGCGGCGGCCTGGCTGATCGGGACCTGCAGACTGAGCGCGTGGGCGACGACATATTCGGCGATCGGTGTCGCCTGGGCGCTCGATTTGGAAAGACGTACGCCCTTCTCCAGGATGTTGCGGAAGATCGGGTTGTCGATCCCGGCCGCCATGATCTGGGTCCAGCGCGGCGCCTCAGCCTTCATCAGGCGGCCGTAGAGGCCGCCCAGGGTTCCCGAGGCGTAGCTATCGAGGCTGAGCCAGACGACTTCGGGGTCGATGGCGTCCTTGTCGATGGGCTTGCCGTTCAGTTCGTAGGCGTCGTCGGCGCCGGCGGTGACCACCTGCGCGGCCGGCGCGACCTTGGCCAGCCGCTCGCCCACGCGCCCGAAGGCCGCCTTGGTCATCAGGATCTGCATCGGCTCATCCAAGTTCGAGTTTCAGTTTCAGCAGCGAGGCCAGGGTCTGGGCGCGCTTGGCGGTCTGTTCGCCCAGCAGCATGTCGCCCCAGCCCAGCGCGGCGGTCAGGGTCAGGCGCTCGCCCTGGATTGCCAGGCTGGATTTCTCCAGCAGGCGCGGGTTGCGGCCGGAGAGGTCACAGCCCAGGCGCACCGCCGCGCCCAGGGCGCGCGCCCGCTGGCGGCGCTCGGCGCCGATCACCCGCGCGACCGCCTCGGCCTCCGGCGGCGTGGTGGCCGAGGTGTGGCGCGAGAAGGCGACGCTGGCCAGGAAGGCGCGCTCGGGATGGTTCATGCCGGCGATCGGCGCGCGCAGCACCTGCTCGAAGGCCAGGTCGGCGCGATGGTCGGGGTGCAGGCGCGCGCCGAGGTCGGCGAGCCGGCTGGCGGCGGCCAGCAGGACGGGATCGCGGTCGCCGAACACCGGGGGCAGCTTCTCGAACGCGGGCGTCAGCCAGGCTTCCAGCGCCCCGCCGAGTTCGGAAGGAACGCCACGGGCGGCGGTGAGCGCGTCGCAGCCCTCGATCAGCGGGTCGCGGCTACGCACTTCCGGCGTCATGGCCTCCAGCAGCAGGCCCTCGCGCACCCCGAAGGCCGAGATGGTGATCCGTTCGATCCCCAGGGCCTCGATGAGCGCCTCCAGCACGACAGCGGAGTAGGGCAGGGTCTCGATCCGCTTCTTCGACAGGCCCTGCATGCGATCCAGCGACGCGCGGGACTGGCGGGCCACCAGGCGCGAAACGTTGAGCGCGTCGGCGCGGCTCATCTCGTACTGGTGGGCCACGTGCAGCGGATAGTCGGCGAGCTCCATCTGGAAGAGCGCCAGGTTGCGCCAAGCGCCGCCGACCGCATGGAAGTGGCGGGTGGCGAAGCGGCTGGCGTGCGGCGCCAGCGCTGCTCCGATCAGCTTGGCGGTGCGATCGGCGTCGAGCTGACGCGGTGCGCCCAGGGCGAAAGGGCCGAGCGGCAACGTCGCGCCATCGTCGGCGCCGGCCACGCCAAGCCGGATCAATTCCAGGCTGGATCCACCCAGGTCGCCCACGACGCCCTGTGCGTCCGGCTGGCCGGCGATGACGCCCATGGCGGCGTAACGGGCCTCTTCCTCGCCGGTGAGGACGCGGACGGTCAGGCCGGTCTCCTCGCGCACCCGCTTCAGGAAGGCCGGGCCGTCGGCGGCTTCGCGGACGGCGGCGGTGGCGGCGGCGGTGACGTCCTCCGCCCTCCAGCCGTCCAGCAGGGCGCGGTATCGGCGGATGGCGGTCAGGGCGACTTCGACGCCTTCGGGGGACAGACGCCCCGTAGACGGCAGGTCGCGGCCCAGGCCGGCGAGCGCTTTTTCATTGTAGACAGTCCAGATGGCGCGCCCGTCCAGCCGGTAGATCACCAGGCGGACCGAGTTCGAACCGACGTCGATGACGGCGGCCTGCCGGGAGTCGGGCCGGCTATCCCCGCGAGGCCACATGATCGATCGCGCGCGGCATGTCCTTCACCTTCTGCCCTCTACCCGAAAGGCTGGGGTTGGTCATGAAATACTCGTGCGCGGAGAACGCGGACGGATGATCCCAGGACGGATCGCGGGCGTAGTGGCCCTCGGCGTCCAGGAACCAGCTCTGAGCCTCGTCCTTCAGATTGGCCAGCATGATCTGTTGCAGGACCTGCTGGTGAACGGTGGGGTTCTCAATCGGCGTTAGGGCCTCGACGCGGCGGTCGAGGTTGCGCGGCATCCAGTCGGCCGAGGAGATATAGACGCGGGCTTCCGACGAGGGCAGCGGCGCGCCGTTGGCGAAGGCGACGATGCGGCCGTGCTCCAGGAAACGCCCGACGATCGACTTGACGCGGATGTTTTCCGACAGGCCGCGGATGCCTGGGCGCAGGCAGCAGATGCCGCGCACCACCAGGTCGATCTCCACGCCGGCCTGGCTGGCGGCGTAGAGGGCGTCGATGATCTGCGGGTCGACCACGGAGTTCATCTTCGCCCAGATGCCGGCCGGGCGGCCCTCCAGCGCATGTGTCGCCTCGCGGGCGATTAAGGCCAGGAGGTCGCGCTTCATGGTGATCGGCGAGAACGAAAGTTTCTCGAGGTGATCTGGCTGAGCGTAGCCGGTGACAAAGTTGAACAGCTTCGCCGAGTCGCGGCCCAGCGCCGGGTCGGTCGTGAACAGCGACAGGTCGGTGTAGAACCGCGCGGTGATCGGATGGTAGTTGCCGGTCCCGAAGTGGCAGTAGGAGCGCAGGACATCGCCCTCGCGCCGCACCACGGTCGAGAGCTTGGCGTGGGTCTTATATTCCACGAAGCCGAAGACGATGTGCACGCCCGCCCGTTCAAGGTCGCGCGCCCACTTAAGGTTCGCCGCCTCGTCGAAGCGGGCCTTGATCTCCACCACGGCGGTGACGTTCTTGCCGGCCTCGGCCGCCTCGATCAGGGCCGCGACGATCGGGCTATCGTGGCTGGTGCGATAGAGGGTTTGCTTGATCGCCAGCACATTGGGGTCGCGCGCGGCCTGCCTGAGGAACTGCACCACCACATCGAAGCTCTCGAACGGGTGGTGGACCAGGATGTCCTTCTCGCCGATGGCCGCGAAGCAGTCGCCGCCGTGGTCGCGGATTCGTTCGGGGAACCGCGGCTCGAAGGGCTTGAACTTCAATTCGGGATGGTCGGCCGGGATCAGCTGGGTCAGTTCGTCCAGGCCCAGCAGGCCCTCGATCTGGATGATGTCCTGCGGCTCGGCGTGCAGGCTGGCGGTGATGAAGCCCTGCAGCTCTTCCGGCATGGAGGCGTCGATCTCGACGCGCACCACGCTGCCGAGGCGGCGCTGCTTCAGCGCCAGCTCGAACTCGCGGACCAGGTCTTCGGCTTCTTCCAGGATTTCCACGTCCGAGTCGCGGATCAGGCGGAACACGCCCTGCGCTTGGATCTCGCAGCCGGGGAAAAGATGGTCGAGGAACAGGCTGACCAGGGCCTCCAGCGATACGAACCGGCGTTCGCCCTTGCGGCGGCCGCGATGTGGGGCCGCCAGCTCCCAGAACCTCGCCACCTGGGCGGGGATCGGCACCAGGGCGTAGAGCACCCGGCTGTCGGCCAGCCGGCGCAGCTTCAGCGCCAGGCAGAACGCCAGGTTGGGGATGAACGGGAACGGGTGCGCCGGGTCGATGGCCAGCGGCGTCAGCACCGGGAAGATCTGCGAGATGAAGGGCTCTTCCAACGCATCCAGCTCGGCGTTGGTCACCTCGCTGGCCTGGACCAGGCGCAGCCGTTCGTCGGCCAAGGCCTCGCACAATTCACGCCAGCGCCGTTGCTGGTCGGCCATCAGGTCGGCGGCCTCGGCATTGACCCGTTCCAGCTGTTCGGCCGGCGTCAGGCCGTCCTGGCTGGGCGCGCGCACGCCCTCGCGCACCTGGGCGCGCAGGCCGGCGACCCGGACCATGTAGAATTCGTCGAGGTTGTTGGCGCTGATCGCCAGGAAGCGCAGCTGTTCGAGGAGCGGGTGGCGCGGATTCTTGCTCTCGGCCAGGACCCGGCGATTGAACGCCAGCCAGGAGAGTTCGCGATTGAAGAACCGGGATGGCGAGACGGCGAGGTCGGCGTCCCAGGCCAGCGGCGCCCGCTCAGCCTGCGTCGCAGCGACCACATCGTTCGATGCAGCGACGATCGGCTCGGCGTAGCTCATGCCTTGGGCGCTCCGGAAAGATGACGGTCGCACGAATTTGAGCCCTGCTTGTGACGGCTTCAAGTCATCCCTCGAAAAGGTCAAGATTTTCCGTACCGTCGTCCAGGACTTCGCGCGCCAGGACGCGTGAAACAGGCCGCATCTGCCCATCCTCCGTCTCATCGAGACGGCGCACGATCTCTTGCGCGCCGGGAACGGACCTCTCCATGCGTCTCAGAAGATAGGGATAGACGTCGTCGTGCGGGCGAATGTTCCGTTCACGGAAGAAAACCTCGAGCACGCCGGTCAGCACCTCGTCGTCCGGCGGCTCGATCTCGGCCACCAGCAGGGCATTCAGGCGTGAGCGCAGGTCGGGCAGGGTGGTTTTCCAGGCGGCGGGGGCGATCCGCGCGGTGAGTAGCAGGCTCGCGCCCTCGCGCTGCGCCTGGTTGATCAGGTGGAACAGGGCCTCGTCCGGCGCGCCTTGGTCGACGTCCTCCATCAGGGCCTGCCGACCGGCCGCGGCGGCCACGTCGGGAGCTTCCCGGTCGAGGGCGACGGCGTTCACGGCGGCCGCCCAGGCGCGCGCCAGATGGGTCTTGCCGACGCCTTCGGGGCCCACCAGCACCAGGGTTCCACCCGGCCACCGCGGCCAAGCGTCGAGCGCCTCAAGCGCCGGCGCGTTGGTGGCGCCGCGCACGAAAGTTTCGCGGGTATGCACGGTGGGCCGGCGAAGGCTCAGCCGAAGCTGGCGGGCCATGATGGATCCTAGAGCGTGTCGTTCGCCGCCTTGGCCGCGCCGCCGACCACCAGGGTCCAGCCCTCGGGCTTCAGCAGTTCGATCGGCGAGAAGCGGACCTTGTAGTCCATCTTCTCCGAGCCGCGCACCCAGTAGCCCAGATAGACGTAAGGAAGGCTCGTCAGGCAGGCCTGGACCACGTGGTCGAGGATCACGAAGGAGCCTAGGGACCGGCGGCTCTGCGTGGGATCGTAGAAGCTGTAGACCAGCGACAGGCCGTCGCTCATCACGTCCACCAGGGCGCAGGCCACGAGCTCGCCCGGGCCTCGGTCCTTCGGCTTGGTGCGGTACTCGATGATGTGGGTGCGGACGGCGGTGTCCTCGACCATGGCCACATAGTCGGGCCAGGTCATCTCGGCCATGCCGCCGTCGGCGTGGCGGGTGGTGAGGTAGCGGCGCAGCAGGTCGAACTGCTCCATCGTGGCCTCCGCCTCGACCAGATGCCGCTCCAGGTCCTCGTTGCGGGCGATCGCCTTGCGTTCTGAGCGCGAGAAGACGTAGTCGCCCGCCGGGATCCGCGCCGAAACACAGGCCGTGCACGACTCACAGGCCGGGCGATAGGCGATGTTCTGCGACCGGCGGAAGCCGACCTGGGTCAGGCTGTCGTTGACGCCGGCCCCGTCGCTCAATGGGAGGTGGGCGAAGACCTTCCGCTCGAAACGTTCCGGCAGGTAGGGGCACGGCGAGGGTGCGGTCAGGAAGAACCTGAGCTGTCGGGACGGGAAATGCTGCGTCACGGAGTTGCCGTCGCCCTCTACGGATTGGCTCGATTAGGCGTCATGCCGCGCCCCGGCGCAAGGGCTGTTGCAGGACCGCAATCCAAGCGTGGCTAAGGGCCGCGGTCCGGGGGCAGCACGGGCGCCTCACGCAACAACACAATGGCGATGCGACGGTTGCCGGGAAGCGTCGGATCGTCGGGATAGAGTGGGTCGGAGGTGGCCTTGCCGCTCGCCTGATAGACGCGGTCGCTGTCGACCCCGGCGCCCACCAGGATTTTGCGCGACGCATCGGCGCGGGCGAACGACAGCGGCCAGTCGCCCTCGGATTTGCCGCCGGGGCCCGAGCTGGCGCTGGTGTGGCCGTAGATGCTGATCCGGTTGGGCAGCTGGTTGATGATCTTGGCGATAGCGCGCAGCAGGAGCTTGGCGCGGTCGTTGGGGACGGCCGTGCCCTGGTTGAACATCGAGCGGCCTTCCTGGTCGACCAGCTGGATGCGCAGGCCTTCCGGAGTCTCGTCGACGATGATGTTCTTCGAAAGTTCCGCCAGTTCCGGCATGTCCTGCAGCGCTTGGCGCAGCGACTGCGCGGCCGAGGCGAAGGCGGCTTCTTCCCGCTTGGCCTGGTCCTGCTTGGCCTGGTCGGCGGCGGTGTCGCCGCCCTTGGCGGCGTCCTTGGACTTGCCGTCGTTGGGGTTTTTCACGTCGGGGCTGGCGTCCTGGACGATGGACTGCGAGCCGTTCTGTTTGGTGCCCTCGTTGCCGAGCGCGGTGCCGGCCAGGATGCCGCCGGCGCCGGAGGTGGTCTCCGAAACGCTGGCCGGGGCGAAGTAGTCGGCGATGCCGCGCTTCTGCTCCGGGCTGGTCGTGTTGATCAGCCACATCAGGAGGAAGAACGCCATCATCGCCGTCACGAAGTCGGCATAAGCGACCTTCCAGGCGCCGCCGTGGTGTCCCCCACCGCCGCCCTTCTTGATCCGCTTGATGATGATCGGCCGCTCGCCGCTCACCGCCATAGTCCGCCCCACTCAAGCCTGTTACGAGGGAATCACTTGCGCAGGCTCCCGTTAAGATGGCGTTGCGCGCAGGGTTAAGGCGCGAATTGAGGAGCGGATCTGAGATGAAGGTGGCTTTCGCCGGCCTCGGCGTGATGGGGTTTCCGATGGCCGGACATCTGGCCAAGGCGGGTCACGAAATGGCGGTGTTCAACCGCAGCCCCGAGAAGGCGGCCCGCTGGGTCGCGGCGCACGGCGGCCGCGCGGGGACGACGGCGGCCGCCGCCGCGGCAGGGGCCGAGGTCTTCATCCTCTGCGTCGGCAATGACGACGACGTCCGCCAGGTGGTCGCCGAGGCTCTGCCGGCCATGGCGGCGGGCGGCGTGGTGGTCGACCACACCACGACCTCAGCAGTGGTGGCCCGCGATATGGCGGAGCTGGCGGCCAAGGGCGGTCGGTCTTTCGTCGATGCGCCCGTAAGCGGCGGCCAGGCGGGCGCCGAGAACGGTCAGCTGACCATCATGTGCGGCGGGACGGATGAGGCCTTCGCCAAGGTCGAGCCGGTGATCGCCGCCTACGCCAAGGCCACGCGGCTGATGGGCGGCCCGGGCGCCGGCCAGCTGACCAAGATGGTCAACCAGATCTGCATCGCCGGCGTGGTCCAGGGGCTTGCCGAAGGCTTGCACTTCGCCAAGCGCGCCGGCCTCGACCCGCAGGCGGTCTATGAGGCGATCTCCAAGGGCGCGGCGCAGTCCTGGCAGATGGACAACCGCTGGAAGACCATGAGCGAGAACAAGTTCGACTTCGGATTCGCAGTCGACTGGATGCGCAAGGATTTGGGCCTGGTGCTGGACGAGGCGGGCCGCAACGGCGCGGCGCTGGACATGACCCGCATGGTCGACGGCTTCTATGAAGAGGTCCAGGCGCTGGGCGGCCGGCGCTGGGACACCTCCAGCCTGGTCGCGAGGCTGGAGAAGGCCTGAGTGATCCTGGAGACCGAACGCCTGGTCCTGAACGAGCTGACGCCCGAGGACGCGCCCTTCATCCTTGAGCTGCTGATGAGCCGCGGCTTCCGCGAGAATATCGGCGACCGCGGCGTGCGCGACCTGGAGAGCGCTGGCGGCTATATCGAGCGCGCCCGCGCCGGCTACGCGGCCAACGGCTTCGGCCTCTGGCGCTGCGACGTGAAGGCCACGGGCGAGGCGGCGGGGCTCGCCGGCCTGGTCCAGCGCGACGGCCTGGAGCACCCCGACGTTGGCTACGCCTTCCTGGAGCGGTTCTGGGGGCGTGGTTACGCTTCGGAAGCGGCGGCGGCGTCGCTGGCCTATGGCCGCGAAACCCTGGGCCTACGGGTGATCGTGGCGATCACCACGCACGCGAACCTGGGGTCCATCGCCGTGCTGAAGAAGATCGGCTTGCGCGACGCAGGGACAATCCGGCTACCGGGCTACAAGCACGACAGCGCGTACTTCACCACGGAGCCGGGATGACGATCACCACCCACCGCGTCGCCGCCAACGGGTTCGACTTCGCGGTGGACGAGGCGGGCGAGGGCGACCACCTGGCGCTCTGCCTGCACGGCTTCCCGGAGAGCCGTTTTTCCTGGCGCTTCCAGCTGCCGCTGCTCGCCGAGATGGGCTACCGCGCCTGGGCCCCGGACCTGCGCGGCTATGGCGAGACCGAACCCAAGCCCCGCGAGGTTTCCGCCTATCTGATCGACCGGCTGATGGAGGACGTGGCCGCCCTGATCGACGCCAGCGGCGCGAAGACCGTCACCCTGATCGGTCACGACTGGGGCGCGGGCCTGGCCTGGGCTTTCGCCGCCAACCGCGTCCGGCCGCTGGAGCGGTTGGTGATCATGAACGTCCCGCACCCGGCGGTGATGGCCGGCCAATTGAGGCGAAGTTGGGCTCAGTTGAAGAAGTCCTGGTACATGTTCTTCTTCCAGCTCCCGGGCCTGCCGGAGCGGAGCCTGGCGGCCAACGACGCGCGCGCTATCCGCAACGCCTTCCACGGCATGGCCGTCGACAAGTCGAACTTCACCAAGGACGTGCTGGACCGCTACGCGAAGGACGCCCAGCGCCCGGGCGCGATCCGCGGCATGGTCAACTGGTACCGCGCTGCTCTGCGCCTCGGCGGCAAGCTCCGCGGCCCCTGGCCGGTGATCGAGACCCCGACCCTGATCATCTGGGGCGAGGAGGACGCGGCGCTGGGGATCGAACTCCTGGATGGGACGGACGCCTACGTCCGCGACCTCACCATCCGGCGCCTGCCCAAGGTCTCCCACTGGGTGCAGCAGGAGGCGCCGGAGAAGGTCAATGCGATCCTGCAGGATTGGCTCGGCGCGCCGCGGTGAGCGATCGCCGGGCGCTTGGCTCGGCCGAATGGCGTATCGCCGGTCGATGGTTTCGTTCGGCGGATCGACTTGACCCGCGCGCCTTATCGATTAGGAGCCAGACCGGAAGACGATCTTCGCCCGCATCCCGAATTCATCGTGTCGCCTTGGGCGGGACGTAGGCTCCCCCGATGTCGCGTTTCTTCATCGACCATCCGATCTTCGCCTGGGTCATCGCCCTGGTGGTCATGCTGGGCGGCGCGCTGGCGGCGCGCAGCCTGCCGATCGCGCAATACCCCGACATCGCCCCGCCGGCCGTCTCCATCATCGCCAACTATCCCGGCGCTTCGGCTGACACCCTGCAGACCTCCGTGACCCAGGTGATCGAGCAGCAGCTCAATGGCCTCGACGGGCTGCTCTATTTTTCGTCGAACAGCAGCTCCAGCGGCCAGCTCACCATCACCGCCACCTTCAAGCCCGGCACCAATCCTGACATCGCCCAGGTCCAGGTGCAGAACAAGGTCCAGGCGGCCACGCCGTTGCTCCCGCCGCAGGTGCAGCAACTCGGCGTCACGGTGGCCAAGGCTCGGACCAACTTCCTGCTGATCGTGGCCCTGTCGGATCCCACCGAGCACTACACCAACTTCGACATCGCCGACTTCATCGTCAGCAATTTCCAGGACCCCCTGTCGCGGGTGGACGGTGTCGGCTCGGTCCAGACGTTCGGCGCGCAGCACGCCATGCGGATCTGGCTCGACCCCTACAAGCTGCAGGGCCTGGCGCTGACGCCGGCCGACGTCCAGGCCGCCATCCAGGCGCAGAACATCCAGGTCTCCGCCGGCCAGGTGGGCGGGCTGCCGACGGTGCGGGGCCAGCAGCTGAACGCCACCGTCACCGCCCAGTCGCGGCTCACCACAGCGGACGAGTTCCGCAAGATCGTCGTCCGCAGCGAGCTCAACGGCGGCCTGGTGACCCTGGCCGACGTGGCGCGCGTCGAACTGGGCAGCGACAGCTACGACTCCGTGAGCCGCCTGGACGGCCATCCGGCCGCCGGCGTCGCCGTGCAGCTTGCCCCCGGCGCCAATGCGCTCACCACGGCGGACGCGGTGAAAGCCCGCGCGACCGAGCTCGCCCAGAACCTGCCGGCCGGCATGAAGCTCTCCTTCCCGGTCGACAACACCACCTTCGTGCGCATCTCGATCCAGGAGGTCATCAAGACCCTGGCTGAGGCCATGGTGCTGGTGGTGATCGTCCTCTTCGTCTTCCTGCAGAACTGGCGCGCAACCCTGATCCCGGCCATCGCGATCCCGGTGGTGCTCTTGGGCACGTTCGGCGCGCTCGCCGTGTTCCACTATTCGATCAACACCTTGACCCTGTTCGCGGTGGTCATCGTCATCGGCCTGCTGGTCGACGATGCGATCGTGGTGGTGGAGAACGTGGAACGGCTGATGAGCGAGGAAGGCCTGTCGCCCCGCGACGCCGCGCGCAAATCCATGAGCGAGATCACCGGCGCCCTGACCGGCATCGCCATGGTCCTGGCCGCGGTGCTGGCCCCGATGGGGTTCTTCGGCGGCTCGACCGGCGTCATCTACCGCCAATTCTCAGTGACCATGGTTTCGGCGATCGTGCTTTCGGTGCTGGTGGCCCTGATCCTGACGCCGTCGCTCTGCGCCACCCTGCTGAAGGCGCCGCATCCCGGAGGACCGACGCAGCGCGGACCGCTCGGCGGGTTCAACCGCGGTTTCGACTGGTCTCGCCGGAAGTACGCGGAGAGCCTCGAATGGCTGATCGGCCGGCCTTGGCCTGCGCTGGCGGTCTATGGCGGGATCGTGCTGGTCATGGCGGCGCTGTTCCTGCGCATGCCCACCGGCTTCCTGCCGGAGGAGGATCAGGGCGCGATGTTCGCCCAGGTCACCTTGCCCGTAGGCGCGGTCCAGACGCGCACCCTGGACGCCCTGCGCATCGTCGAGCACCATTTCCTGGTCGACGAGAAGGACAACGTCAGCGCGTTGTTCACGGTGGCGGGTTTCAACTTCGCGGGCTCGGGCCAGAATTCCGGCATCGCCTTCCTCAAGCTCAAGGGCTGGGACGTCCGCAAGGGCAAGGCCAATCGGGCGCCGGCCATTGTCGAGCGCGCCATGGGCGCGTTCTCCAGCGTCCGCGATGCGCAGATCTTCGTGGTGGTGCCGCCGGCGGTGCAGGAGTTGGGCAACGCCACCGGGTTCGACCTGGAGCTGGAGGATCGCGGCGGTCTCGGCCATGAGGCCTTCCTGGCGGCGCGCAACCAACTGCTGGGCATGGCGCAGGCCGACCCCGGCCTGGTCGCCGTGCGGCCCAACGGCCTGGAGGACACCCCGCAGATCCACGTCGACGTCGACACGGTCCGCGCCACCGCCATGGGCGTCAACCCGGCGGACATCAACATCACCTTGAGCAACGTCTGGGGCGCCACCTACATCGGCGACTTCGTCGACCACAACCGCGTCAAGCACGTCTACATGGAAGGCGACGCGCCGTTCCGCACCAAGCCCGACGACCTCTCCAGCTGGTACGTCCGAAACGCCAGCGGAAGCATGACCCCGTTCTCGGGCTTCTCGAAGGTGAGCTGGATCTACGGACCGTCCCAGCTCACGCGCTACAATGGCGCCCCGTCCTTCGAGATCCAGGGCCAGGCCGCGCCGGGCAAGAGCTCCGGCGCCGCGATGAGCGCGGTCGAGAAGATGGTGGCCAGGCTGCCTCGCGGCGTGGGCTCGGAATGGACCGGCCTTTCCCTCCAGGAACAGGCCGCAGGATCGCAGGCCCCGCTGCTCTATGGCCTTTCGATCCTGGTGGTCTTCCTGTGTCTGGCGGCGCTCTACGAGAGCTGGACGACGCCGCTGGCGGTCGTGCTGATCCTGCCGCTCGGCGTGGTGGGCGCGTTGCTCGCGGCCAGCCTGCGCGGGCTCTACAATGACGTCTATTTCCAGGTGGGGCTGCTGACCACCATGGGGCTCGCGGCGAAGAACGCCATCCTCATCGTGGAGTTCGCGCTCGAGGGGCGCGAGCGCGGCATGAACCCCGTCGAGGCGGCGCTGCACGCCGCGCGCCAGCGCCTGCGTCCGATCATCATGACGTCGCTGGCGTTCATGGCCGGGGTCTTCCCCCTGGCCGTCTCCACGGGCGCCGGCGCGGGCAGCCAGAACGACATCGGCACCGGCGTGGTTGGCGGCATGCTCTCAGCCACCGCGCTCGCCATCTTCTTCACGCCGCTGTTCTTCGTCCTGGTCCAGAGATTCTTCCCGCCCAAGCCGTAGGACGGGCCCGTCGATTGGCGTCTAGGGCGGCGTATTCAGCACGACGTCTTTCATCTCGCTCGCCGTCTTGGCCCAGGTGAATCGTCCAACGCTGGCCGCGCCACGGCCGCCACGATCGCGGGCCTCGGCGCGGTGGGCATAGACCCGCTCCAGCGTCTCGACGACCTCGTCGACTTCGCTCTCGCCCCAGCCGGAGACTGTGGCCAGGCCCGCCTCGCCTCCGGTCAACTCCCCCTGTTGGCTCAGGACATAGCCGTTGTCGTCCTCAATCAGGTCGAGGTGGCCGGTGTTGCGCGACAGGATGGTGGGCACGCCGCAGGCCATGCACTCCATGGCGACGAGGTTCGTGCCGCCTTCCGCGCGGTTGGTGAAAAGCGCCACGTCCATCTCCCGCAGCACGGACGGCAACTGGGCGTTCGGGACAAAGCCGAGGTCGAGGAAATTCTCAGGGCCAATGCCATTGGCCGCGGCCCATCCAGCGACGTCGGCGGCGCCGCTGCCGTCCAGCCGGACCGGCGCTGCGATGTCGCCGTCGTTGATGGTGAGCGAGGACTGCGGCCACCGGTTCCCCCACGCCGACACCAGCAGGGCTTCCGGATGGCGCTCGGCGAACCGCCGAAACGCCGCGACGACGATGTCCTGCCCTTTGCGGCGTTCCAGCTTGCCGCCGCTGAAAACCAGGAACCGATCCGCGAATAGCCCCTGACGAGGCGCGGGGTGGAAAAGCGTCGGATCGATGCCCTGGATGACCTTGCGCACATTTCGAAGCCCATAGGCCTGCAGCACCTCGGTGTTCCAGGTTGAGCCCGTGACGACGACGGGGAAGTCCGCGGCGCGTCGCAGGCTGTCTTCGGAGAGCTGCGCGGTCTCGAAGAAGGTCGCGGCGATCGTGGGCTTGCCGCTCAAGGTGACGTCGTGCTCCGCCGGTCCGGCCTGGAAGCTTTCGTTGCATGAGCGCAGCACCGTGCCTTCCACAGTGACAGCGCCGTTCTGGAACGGCTTCAAGCGACCCTGGAAGGCCTGCGATCTGGCCATGAACCGGTCGATGAACGGCTGCCGGAGCGGATCGACCACCAGCCGTTCCCGCGACATGGCGACGGACCCGACGGGCTCGATGTCGGGATCGACGGCCCAGTGCAGGGCCAGGTTCAGGCCGTAAACCCCCCAGCCGAAGAAGCTGGAGATTCCCCAATTGATGTAGACGATCCGCTTGGTCATTTGGTCCGAAGGCCCGCCCTGCACGCCTCCGGCTATGCCCCGAGAAGCCGCGCCGCCCGAGGGGCGAAGTAGGTGATGACCCCGGCCGCGCCGGCGCGCTTGAAGGCGCCCAGCGACTCCATGATCGCGCGCTCTTCCTCCAGCCAGCCGTTCTGGGCGGCGGCCATCAGCATGGCGTACTCGCCGGAGACCTGGAACGCGAAGGTCGGCATGTTGAAGGCGTCGACCACCTGGCGGACGATGTCGAGATAGGGCATGCCCGGCTTGACCATCACCATGTCCGCGCCCTCGGCGATGTCGAGGGCGACCTCGCGCAGGGCCTCGGCCTGGTTGGCGTTGTCCATCTGATAGGTCTTCTTGTCGCCGGGGTTCTCGACCGAGCCCGTGCCCAGCTTCCCGGAGCCGATGGCCTCGCGGTAGGGGCCGTAGAAGGCGGAGGCGTACTTAGCGGCGTAGGACATGATCATCACGTCCTGCAGGCCCTCGGCCTCCAGCGCCGTCCGCAGCGCCCCGCAGCGGCCGTCCATCATGTCGCTGGGCGCGAGGATGTCGCAGCCGGCCTTGGCCTGCATCAGGCCTTGGGCGACCAGCCGCTCGATGGTGGCGTCGTTGAGGATCCTGCCGTTCTCGATCAGGCCGTCGTGGCCGTGGTCGGTGAAGGGGTCGAGCGCCACGTCGCACATGATCCCGACTTCGGGCGCAGCGTCCTTCATGGCCTTGACCGCGTTGGCCACCACGCCGTTCGGATCGAGCGCCAGCTTACCCGTGGCGTCCTTCTTGGAGCCGTCGATGTGCGGGAAGACGGCGATGGCTGGGATGCCCAGCGCCTTAGCCTGCTTGGCGGCGGCGGCGCAGCCCTTGACCGACAGGCGGCTGACGCCCGGCATGGAGGCCACCGGGATCTCGCCTTCGCCCTCGTGCACCACCATCGACCAGATCAGGTCCGCTGGCGTCAGCACCGTCTCGCGTACCAGCCGGCGGATCCAGTCGGCCTGGCGCAGGCGGCGCAGGCGCAGGGCAGGGTAGGCGGCAAGGGGCGCTTTGGTCATGACGCGCGTTTGAACCCGATGGAGCCTCGCGCGCAAGCCTTCCGCGATTGACAGCCGCCCCGGCTCGCGCTGACTCCGCGCCCATGGATTTCAACCTGACCGACGACCAGCGGGCGATCGAGGACGCCGCACGCGCCTTCGCCGCGGCCGAGCTGGCCCCGCATTCCGCCCGCTGGGACGAGGAGAGCCACTTCCCCGTCGAGGTGATGAAGAAGGCCGCCGAGCTGGGCTTCGCGGGCCTCTATGTGCAGGAGGACGTCGGCGGCTCGGCGCTCTCCCGGCTCGACGCCTCCATCGTCTTCGAGCAGCTTTCCTACGGCGACGTCTCCACCGCGGCCTTCATCTCGATCCACAACATGGCGAGCTGGATGATCGACCGGTTCGGCGGCGAGGAGATTCGCCATCGGTTCCTGCCGAAGCTGACGACCATGGACTATATCGCCTCCTACTGCCTGACCGAGCCGGGCTCGGGTTCGGATGCGGCGGCGCTGAAGACCACGGCGCGGCTGGACGGCGCCCACTACGTGCTGAACGGCTCGAAGGCGTTCATCTCCGGCGCCGGGACCTCGGACATCTACGTGGTGATGGTGCGCACCGGCGGTCCGGGGCCGAAGGGCATCTCCGCGGTGATTGTCGAGAACGGGACGCCGGGCCTCTCATTCGGGGCGCAGGAGAAGAAGATGGGCTGGAAGTCGCAGCCCACGGCCCAGGTCAATTTCGATGACTGCCGCGTGCCGGTCGCCAACCGCATTGGCGCGGAAGGCGAGGGGTTCCGCTTCGCCATGGCGGGGCTGGACGGCGGGCGGATCAACATCGCCTCCTGCTCGCTGGGCGGCGCGGGGCTCGCCCTCGACACGGCGAAGTCGCACCTTGAGACCCGCAATCAGTTCGGCAATCCGCTGAAGGACTTCCAGGGCCTGCAATGGCGGCTGGCGGACATGGCCACCGAGCTGGACGCCGCGCGCCTGATGGTCCGTCGCGCAGCCCACGCGTTGGATCACCGCGATCCCAAGGCCACCCAGTACTGCGCCATGGCCAAGCGGCTGGCGACCGACACCGGCTTCGAGGTGGCCAATCAGGCCCTGCAGCTCCACGGCGGCTACGGTTACCTGCGCGACTTCCCGCTGGAGCGGATCGTGCGCGACCTGCGGGTCCACCAGATCCTCGAAGGGACTAACGAGATCATGCGCGTGATCACCGCACGGGAGCTCTTTCGGCAATGAGTGGCGAACCCGAAGTCATAACCCGCGTCGACGGCGCGGTCGGGCGCATCACGCTGAACCGGCCGCAGGCGCTGCATGCCCTGACCACCAACATGTGCCGGTTGATGATCGAGGCGCTGGTCGCCTGGATCGACGATCCGAAGGTGCGGCTGGTGCTGATCGACCACGCCGGCGACCGCGGCTTCTGCGCCGGCGGCGACATCCGCATGCTGGCCGAGAGCGGCGCGGGCGACGGCCGGCTGGCGCGGGAATTCTTCTTCACCGAGTACCGGCTGAACGCCCTGCTGCACGACTACCCCAAGACCCTGGTGGCGATCATGGACGGGGTGACCATGGGCGGCGGCGTAGGGCTTTCGCGGCCCTGCCGGTTCCGGGTGGCCACCGAGCGCACCACCTTCGCCATGCCGGAGACCGGCATCGGCCTGTTCCCCGACGTCGGTGGCGGCTGGTACCTCTCGCGGATGAGCGACCACATCGGCCTGTGGCTGGCGCTCACCGGGGCGCGGATCAAGGCCGCGGACTGCGAGCTCACCTGCATCGCCACCGACTATGTGGAGAGCGCCCAGGTCCCGGCGCTGAAGGCCGCGATCCTGGATGACCCTGACGCCATCGAGACCGTACTGACCGAGTTCGAAGGTGAGGCCGGCCGTCCGCCGCTGGCCGGCCATATCGACGAGATCGCCCGCCTGTTCGCCGGCGACAGCGTCGAGGCCATCTTCGCCGCGTTGCAAGCCGCCGACAGCGACTGGGCCCGTGAGCAGCTGGCGATCCTGAAGACCAAGTCGCCGCAGACGATGAAGGTCGCCTTTCACCAGCTGAGGCTCGGCGGCGCCATGACCCGCTTCGCCGACAACATGGCCATGGAATACCGGATCGGCGCTCGCGTGGTGCAGCGGCACGACTTCCTGGAGGGTGTCCGCGCGGTGATCGTCGACAAGGACAATGCGCCCCGCTGGGACCCGCCGACGCTGGAAGCGGTCTCCGAAACGCTCATTGAAGGCATTTTCGCGCCCCTGCCTTCCGTTGAGGAGTGGACGCCTTTACCTTGACGTCACGGCGGCTCCCGAACGGACCGCTATCGGGAGGACGACGAATGAAATCCAAGCTGTTTTTGGCCGCGGCCCTGGCTGTGGTCGCCACCGCCGGCGTTGCTTACGCCAAGCCGGACGCCAACCAGATGGCCGCCGTGGCCGACAAGGGACGCCCGGAAGCCGACACCAAGCGCGACGCTGACCGCAAGCCCGCCGAGATGCTTGAATTCGCTGGCGTCAAGCCGGGCCAGACCGTCGTCGATTTCCTGCCGGGCGGCGGCTATTTCACCCGCATCTTCTCGAAGGCCGTGGGCGCCAAGGGCGTGGTCTATGCGGTGAGCGGCCCGCCGCGGGTCTCCAACGATCCGGCCAAGCCCGCGCCGACGCCGGCGCAAGACGTGATCGCGGCCGATCCGGCCTACGCCAACGTCAAGTCGATCCACGCGCCGCTGACCTCCGGCGTGGTCGTCCCGACCAAGGCCGACGTCGTCTGGACGTCGCAGAACTATCATGACGTGAAGAACGTGCCGAACGTCGACATGCTGGCGTTCGACAAGTCGATCTTCGACGCCCTGAAGCCGGGCGGCGTGTTCATCGTGCTCGACCATGTAGCCAACCCCGGCGATCCGAACTCGACCAAGACGCTGCACCGCATCGATCCGGCCGTGGTGAAGCAGGAAGTGACCGCCGCGGGCTTCAAATACGAAGGCGAGAGCACGGTCCTGAAGAATCCGGCCGACGACCACACCAAGGGCATCCGCGACGGCTTTACCCAAGGCCAGACGGATCAGTTCATCTATAAATTCCGTAAACCTAAGTAAGTCAGTCTCTTAAGAGGATTTCATGACCCGCATCGCCTTTATCGGCCTTGGCAACATGGGCGGCGGCATGGCCGCCAACCAGGCCAGGGCGGGTCATGAGGTCCTGGCCTTCGATCTGTCGAAGACCGCGCTGGAGAAGGCGGTGGGCGCAGGCTGCGTCGCCGCCGGTTCCGCCGCCGAAGCGGTGAAGGCCGCTGACGCGGTGATCACCATGCTGCCGGCCGGCCAGCATGTCCGCAGCGTCTATGCGGGCGAGATCATCCCCAACGCCAAATCCGGCGTCTTGATGATCGACTGCTCCACGGTCGACGTGGAAAGCGCGCGTGCGGTCGCCAAACAGGTGAGCGACGCTGGCTTCCGCTTCGCCGACGCCCCGGTTTCCGGCGGCCAGGCGGGCGCTGAAGCTGGGACGCTCGCCTTCATGGTCGGCTGCGCCGACGCCGATTTCCCGGCCGTCGAGGCGCTGATCGCGCCCATGTCGCGGGCCACGATCCGGGCCGGCGACCATGGCGCGGGGCAGGCGGCCAAGATCTGCAACAACATGGTGCTGGGCGCGACGATGATCGCCACCTGCGAGGCCTTCGCGCTCGCCGAAAAGCTCGGTCTGGAGCCGGAACGGTTCTTCGAGATCGCCTCGAAGTCCTCCGGCCAGAGCTGGAGCCTGACCAGCTATTGCCCATGGCCCGGCCCGGTCCCTTCGGCGCCGTCGAACCGCAACTACGAGGGCGGCTTCGCCACGGCGATGATGCTGAAGGACCTGAAGCTGGCCCAGGAAGCCGCCGCCAAGGCGGGCGCGGCCACGCCCCTAGGCGCCCAGGCGGAGGGCCTCTATGCGCTGTTCGACCGGCTCGGCGGCGGAGGCAAAGATTTCTCGGCGATCCTGGAGCTGTTCCGGGGACATGCGCCGGGCTGAGACTCGTTTTAGGTGATCGCAGTTCATAAATTTCCGGCGGTCCGTGACAAAAGGTGCAGGTTTCAGACGAGCCGTATTGTGGACAACACCCGCCAACGGCGCCAAAACCCCCGGGCGCATCTAAAAGGGGGCGCATCAGAGGGAACCGGCCGCCCGCGCGACTTAAGCAACGCGGGAACCGGGGAAAAGACGTCGATGGATTATCGTTCCGCGTTCGAAACCGCCGTTGAGAAGGTCCGCTCGGAGGGCCGCTACCGGGTGTTCGCCGACCTGAAGCGCCATCGCGGCCAGTTCCCGCGGGCGACCTGGACCCGTGACGACGGCTCGGAAGCCGAGGTCATCGTCTGGTGCTCCAACGACTACCTGGGCCAGGGCCAGAACCCGGTGGTGACCGAAGCCATGAAGGCCGTCATCGACGAGGCCGGCGCGGGCTCGGGTGGCACGCGCAACATCTCGGGCACGACGCACTATCATGTGGAGCTGGAGCGCGAGCTGGCCGACCTTCACCAGAAGGAAGCCGCGCTGCTCTTCACTTCGGGCTACGTCTCAAACGAGGCCTCGCTCTCGACCCTGCACAAGATCCTCCCCGGCCTGATCATCTTCTCAGACGCGCTGAACCACAATTCGATGATCAGCGGCATCCGCGCCCATAAGGGCGAGAAGGTCATCTTCCGCCACAACGACCTGGCCCACCTCGAAGAACTGCTGGCCGCCGCCGATCCGGCGCTGCCCAAGCTGATCGCCTTCGAGAGCGTCTATTCGATGGACGGCGACGTGGCCGACATCCCGGGCACCGTGGCGCTGGCCAAGAAATACGGCGCCATGACCTACATCGACGAGGTCCATGCGGTGGGCATGTACGGCCCACGCGGCGCCGGCGTCGCCGAGCGCGACGGGATGATGGCCGAGATCGACATCATCGAGGGCACGCTGGGCAAGGCGTTCGGCGTGATGGGCGGCTATATCGCCGCCGACGCGGTGATCTGCGATGCGATCCGCAGCTACGCCGACGGCTTCATCTTCACCACCTCGATCCCGCCGGCGCTGGCCGCCGGCGCCGTGGCCTCGATCCGCTACCTGAAAGAGCACAACGAAATCCGCGTTGCGCACCAGGAGCGCGCCGCCTCGCTGAAGGCCCGCCTGATCGCGGCCGGCCTGCCGGTGATGCCCAGCGTCTGCCACATCGTGCCGGTGCTGGTGGGCGACGCCGTCCACTGCAAGATGATCTCGGACATCCTGCTGGAAGAGCACGGCATCTACGTCCAGCCGATCAACTACCCCACCGTGCCGCGCGGCACAGAACGCCTGCGCTTCACCCCGTCACCGGCCCACACCGACGAGATGATGGACGCCCTGGTGGCGGCGCTGGAGAAGCTGTGGGTCCACTGCAACATCCAGCGCGTCGGCGGCGTCGCGGCCTAAGCGGCCCGCTCAGGCCCACAGGGGCGACGAGCCTTTCATGAACCGCAACAGGTAGAGCACCCGGCCGAGGTCGGGGCCGCCCTTGCCTGTTTGGGCGTCTTTTTCGGTGAAGATCACCTCGTAACAGACGTTCTCGGTCTTCGGGCTCTCGGAGAACTTCAGCACCTTGGTCCGCGCCAGGTAGTCGACGCCGGCGCGTAAAGGACCCGCGATCTGCTCGACCTCCAGGGCGCCAAACAGGCCGACCGACGGCTGGGCGGCCTTGGCCAGCACAGCCTTGCGGGTCATGTGGGTCATGTGGACGAGCTGGGCAGGCGGCAGGACACCGTCGTCGCGGTATTCGGCCAGGGGCTCGGTGGCGCGTTCCAGGTAGTCGGCGTGGCCCTCGGGTTCGATGCGGATGGGCAGGTCGTGATGTTCGTCACCAATCTGCATCGCCGCCAGGATACGTAGGGCGCCGGGCCCGGCCGGTGTCTGGGCCGCGAGCCGCTTCGAAAGCTCGGACTGCGGATCGTGGCCAAGGCTGGCCGTGCCTTCGCAGATCTGGGCGCCGGCCTCGTTGTGCATGGTCAGCCGGCAGCGCGCCTCGCCGGCTTCGACCGTGGCGCGCACGGCTTCGGAATCCACCGTGGGCTGGGTGAAGTAGAGCGACATCGCCCCGGTCTCGAACCAGCGCGAACCGTAGATCTCGACCAGGCCCGGGACGAACTGGTCCATGTGGATAGAGCCGGCGACCGTGCCGCCCTTGAACCCCAGCTTGGCGGCGGTGGCGTCGTCGTGGATGGAGCCCTTGGCCTGGGCGGCGGAATTGCGGGGTTTGCGGAACTCTCCGGTCCAGACCCGCGCGGCGTCAGCTACGCTCATCGTGTCCTCCCATGATTTTCGGGGAGGCTAGACCCGGGACGCCCGCGGCGGAAGCGCGCTCTACGGCTCCTCGGCGCGGCAGGTGGCTGTCCAGCCGCCCCTGAAGGTGTGGATCTGCACCACGGACAGCTCACGCAGGATGCAGAGGGTCTCGACGTTGAACAACTCGCCGATCCGAGGCGCGAGAGGCGAGCGCGACCAGATCACCACGTCGCCGGTTTCGGCGAAATCCTGATCGAAAATCTCGTAGCCCCAGGGATCGAAGTCGCTCAGTCCAGGGTCATCGCGAGGCTGCACGGCTATTTGCGCCGCCGCACGCCTCGGCCGAGGCCGATCTGCTTGGCGAAGTCGGACCGCCGCGCGGCGTAGGCGGGCGCCACCATCGGATAGTCCGCCGGCAGGCCCCACCGGCGGCGATACTCGTCGGGGCTTATGCCGTAGCGCGAGCGCAGATAGCGCTTCAGCATCTTCAGTTTCTTGCCATCTTCCAGGCAGATGATGAAGTCGTGCTGCACGCTGCGGCCGATCGGCACCGCGGGTTTCTGCCGCTCGATCGGCGCCGGCGCGGCTTCATGGGTGAGGCCCTCAAGCGCCTGGTGCACCGTGCGGATGACATCGGGCAGGGCGTCGGCGGGAATGGCGTTGCGGCTGACAAAGGCGGAGACGATCCCCGTGCCGAGGCGAAGCAGCTCTTCGCCTGTGGGCCCTTCCGGGTCCGGTGCAAGGCTCATCCCATCCCCTTTCCGACACAGCACTGCCCGGCGTCGCGGGGCGCGCCCGCGCAGCAGGTTTAGCGGGAACGCCGGAGCGGAAAGATTGTTCCCGCGCGATGTCGCGCCGGTGGAGGCGGGCGGGATTTGCGGGTAAAGAGCGCACTCCGCCGCCAGATTCCCATCAGACCGACCAGGTCCCATCAGCCCGAAAGGCGCCGCCCTTGACGATCCACATGCAAGCCCAGTCCTCGCCCGATGGTTTCTTCCGCGATGGCGTGAAGGCGGGCGACCCCGACCTGGCGCGCATTCTGGACGCCGAACTGAAGCGCCAGCAAGACCAGATCGAGTTGATCGCGTCCGAGAACATCGTCTCCCGCGCGGTGCTGGAGGCCCAGGGCTCGGTGCTGACCAACAAATACGCCGAGGGCTATCCGGGCAAGCGCTACTACGGCGGTTGCGAGGTGGTGGACGAGGCCGAGGTCCTGGCCCAGGAGCGGGCGAAGCAGCTGTTCGGCTGTGAGTACGTCAATGTCCAGCCGCACTCCGGCAGCCAGGCGAACCAGGCGGTGTTCATGGCGACCATGACGCCGGGCGACACCTTCATGGGCATGAACCTGGACCACGGCGGCCACCTGACCCACGGCAAGAGCGTCAACCAGTCGGGCAAGTGGTTCAATCCGGTGGCCTATGGCGTGCGGATGCAGGATCACCTGATCGACTATGAGCAGGCCTGGGAGGTCGCCCGCGAGCACAAGCCCAAGGTGATCATCGCCGGCGGCTCGGCCTATTCGCGGGCCATCGATTTCGAGCAGTTCCGCGCCATCGCCGACGAGGTCGAGGCGCTCTTGATGGTCGACATCGCCCACTATGCGGGCCTGGTGGCCGGCGGGGTTTATCCGAACCCATTCCCGCACGCCCACATCGTCACCACGACGACGCACAAGACCCTGCGCGGCCCGCGCGGCGGCATGATCATGACCAACTCCAAGAAGTGG
>NZ_DATAPY010000048.1:0-3311 GCF_036264965.1 Phenylobacterium sp. | reverse complement strand
CAGCAGCCGCGCGGCGGCCAGCAGGTTCCACAGCTCCGCCGAAGCGGGCGAGGCTTGAAGTCCGAGTTCAGCTTCGGCGATGGCGGCCGGGAAGGCTTTGGCCTGCAGCAGCGCGGCGACCCGCGTCGCACAGGACAACGGATCGGGCGCGCCGGGCGGTGTCACACCGCCGGCTCAGGCGGTCTTTTCGACCTGGTTGTATTCCAGCTCGACCGGGGTCGCGCGGCCGAAGATGGAGACGGTGACACGCAGGCGGGCGCGTTCTTCGTCGACCTGCTCCACCGAGCCGTTGAAGCTGGCGAAGGGGCCGTCGGTGACGCGGACCTGCTCGCCGATCTCGAACTGGATCGTAGGCTTGGGCCGCTCGACGCCTTCTTCGATGGCGCCGATGATGCGGGCGACTTCCTTCTCGGAGACCGGCATCGGCTTGGAGCCGGAGCCCAAGAAGCCCGTCACCTTCGGGGTGTTCTTGATGAGGTGGTAGGCCTCGTCGGTCAGCTCCATCTTCACCAGGACATAGCCCGGGAAGAACTTGCGCTCGGCGTTGACCTTGCGGCCGCGACGGATCTCAACGACGTCCTCGGTGGGCACCAGGATATCGGAGAAGCATTCGTCGAGGCCTTGGGTCTTGGCCTGCTCCCGGATGCTCTCGGCCACCTTCTTCTCGAAGTTCGAGTAGGCGTGGACGATGTACCACTTGTGGCGGGGGTTCGACGGGGCGGTGGTTTCAGCGGCTTCAGACATGATCTCTAGTTTCTAACCCCCGGCCGCCAGTTTCAGAACCTGATTGACGCTGAAGCTGACGCCGAAGTCGACGACCCAGAAGAACACCATGGCGACAACCACCATGATCGCGACCATCACAGAGGTGATCCAGGTCTCGCGGCGGGTGGTCCATGTGACCTTGCGGGCCTCGGCTCGGACCTCGCGGGCGAATTGGGCGATACTGGTGCGCTTCTTGGGCGGCGCGAGCGCAGCCGCAGAGGGACTGGCCATGACCGCGGCGGTCTTGGCGGCTCTGTGGCGTATCGCGGACGGGCTGTTGCCCGGTTTCTTGGCCATGGCGGCTCTTCAAACTCTCGTTCGGGGCGGCGGACGTCGCGCCCTCTTATCGCACATATAGGGTGGCAGGAGTGGAGGGACTCGAACCCCCGGCCCTCGGTTTTGGAGACCGATGCTCTACCAGCTGAGCTACACTCCTATGGCCCGCCGGACCCGGCGGTCCCCCAACGATTAGATGGCGCACGCGCAGGCGCGCCGCCCCCTTCATCGCCGGAGCCGGGTCGTTTAGCAGGGGCGCCCCCCTTGAGCAAGCGAGGCATCGGCCGGCAGGACGGATCGATCGCCGCAGCCGGCCCCTCGAACCCGCCCTGACCGCCTTGCTCGCGCCGCGAAGGCTCCTAGAGTGACAGTCCGACCTCGGGAGGATCGATCATGACGCGCGCCATAATCCTCGCTGCAGCCGCGGCCGCCGCCTGTCTGGCCGCCGGCGCGACCCAAGCTCAGCCGCGCGGCGCTCAGCCGCCGCCCGGGAACTATTTCCAGACCTGCCGCAACGTCTCGACCTCAGGCTTCGGACGCGACGCCACCATGACCGCCGAGTGCCGCGACCGCGACGGGCGCTGGCGCTCGACGAGCTTGCGATTCGACGGCTGCAACCGGATCGAGAACCGCGAGGGCGTGCTGTCCTGCCTGCCGGCGCCCGGTTATGCGCCGCCCGGACCCGGCCCCGGCCCCGGCGGTCCCGGCGCGGGGCGTCCGACCCTGACCCTCTTCAACGGTCCGAACTTCGGCGGCCGGCCGTTCACCACCCAGAGCGAGATCACCAACCTGCCCAGGCAGGACAATGACCGCGCCATGAGCCTGCGGATCGACGGCCGCCAACCTTGGCAGGTCTGCACCGACAGCAACTTCCGCGGCCGCTGCCAGGTGTTCGACCACGACGTGCCGGACCTGCGCCAGTTCGGCCTGGCCGGTCAGATCAGCTCGATGCGGCCCGTGCGCTGAAGCGGGTTGCGGTTCTAGGCGTCGGCCGTTTCGAGGGCCGGATAGTCCACGTAGCCCTCCGGGCCCGGCGAATAGAAGGTCTCCACCGTCCAGGGATTGAGCGGGGCGCCCACCTTCAGCCGCGCCGGCAGGTCGGGGTTGGAGATGAAGAGCTTGCCGAAGCCCACCGCGTCCGCCGCGCCCGAGGCCACCGCCGCCTGCGCGGTCTCCAGGGTGAAGCCCTCGTTAACGATGTAGACGCCGCCGAACTCCGCCTTGAGGACCGAGCCGATGCTGTCCTCCGCCTGGCGCTCGCGGGCCATCAGGAAGGCCAGGCCTCGCTCGCGCATGGCGCGCGCGACATAGGTGAAGGTGGCTTTCAGGTCGCTATCGCCCATGTCGTGGGCGTCGCCGCGCGGCGCCAGGTGCAGGCCGACGCGGCCGGGTCCGAACACCGAGATCGCCGCGTCCACCGCCTCCAGCATCAGCCGCGCGCGGTTCTCGATGGGGCCGCCATAGGCGTCGGTGCGCTGGTTGGACTTGTCCTGCAGGAACTGGTCGAGCAGGTAGCCATTGGCCCCGTGCAGCTCGACCCCGTCGAAGCCGGCCCTCTTGGCGTTCTCTGCCCCCTTGCGGTAGGCCTCGACCACGCCGGCGATCTCCTCAAGGGAAAGCTCGCGCGGGACGGGATAGGGCCGCTTGGGGCGCAGCAGGCTGACGTCGCCCTGGGCGGCGATGGCGCTGGCGGAGACCGGCGGCTGGCCGTCCAGGAAGCTAGGATCGGAAATCCGGCCCACGTGCCAGAGCTGCAGGAAGATCAGGCCGCCAGCTGCGTGGACGGCCTTGGTGGTCAGCTTCCAGCCTTCCATCTGCTCGTCCGACCAGATCCCCGGTGTGTCGGCATAGCCCACACCCAGGGGCGTCACCGACGTCGCCTCGCTGATGATCAGGCCCGCGCCGGCGCGCTGGGCGTAGTAGCGGGCGACCATGGCGTTCGCCACGCGCTCGGCGCCGGACCGCTGACGCGTCAGCGGCGCCATGACGATGCGGTTCTTCAGCGAGACTTCGCCGATCTGGATGGGATCGAAAAGCGTGGGCATGGGCGTTCCTGTGGGTCGGTGCAGGCCCCTAGGTAGGGAGCGCCGCCGCGGCGCGCACCCGAAGATTTCCTGCGACGGCGATAAGCAAAAGGCCGCCGGGTTTCCCCGACGGCCTCTGCGTTCAGTTCAAGTGAGGCGGCTGGGCCTACTTGATGATCTTGCTCACCACGCCGGAGCCGACCGTGCGGCCGCCTTCGCGGATGGCGAAGCGCAGGCCCTGGTCCA
>NZ_DATAPY010000047.1:0-11022 GCF_036264965.1 Phenylobacterium sp. | reverse complement strand
GCCCAGCGAAATCAGCAGATAGAATTCCGTCAGCTTCTCCGGCGCCGGCCGGCGTGCCGCGACCGCCTGGTGACAGACAAGCGCGGTAAGGAAGAAGGCCGCCAGATGCACCAGCAGCAGCAACGGGAGGGGAAAGAGAGTCCCCGTGCCCAGGGCGACAAAGAAAAGGACGGCGGCGCCGGCCTGTAAGGCCAGGGCCAGGCGCGGCGCCACCAGCGGACTGGCCTGAAAGGCGATGATGAACGACAACAGGTAGAGGGCCAGCGGCCCAACCCACAGGAACGGGGCCGAGGCGACGTCGGTGGTGATGTAGCTGGTGACGCCCAGCATCAGGCTGGAGGGGATGGCCGCCAGCGCCACCCAGATCAGTCGCTGCGACCACGGCGTTCGCCCGCCGGTCGCCCTGGCGAGGCTCTCCTCGATCCGCGGCGGCGGCGCGACGCGGCTGACCCAGCCAACCCAGGCCATCAGCAGCGCGAAGGCGCCGTAGCCGAAACTCCATCCCAGAGTCTGGGTTTTGAGCCGCAGCATCGGCTCGACGAGGGCCGGATAGGCCAGGAGCGCCAGCAGGCTGCCCAGGTTGCTGGCCGCATAGAGGACGTAGGGTTCGTTCGCGGTGTCGCTCCCTTCGGCGTCTCCGAAGGTCCGGGCATGCCAGGCCTGCACCAGGGGCGCGGTCGCCGACAGCACGGCGAACGGCGCGCCCACAGACACGGCCAGCACGCCGAGCAGCCACAGCGCCGGATGGTTCGACGATGGCGGCCCGATCAGTTCGTTGATCCTGAGGGGCAGGACCACCGCGGCGGCCAGCATGGCGGCGCCATGGACCAGAGCTTGGGCGCGCAGCGACGGCAGACGCTGCAGCAGGTGAGCGTAGGCATAGCCAGCCAGCAGCGCGGCCTGGAAGAAGGCCAGGCTGGTGTTCCACACCGACGGACTGCCCCCCAGGCGCGGCAGCACCAGCTTGGCGATCATCGGCTCGACCAGGAACACCAGGGCGGCGCTGGCGAAGACGGTCACCGCGAACAGCGCCGCCGGGGGCGGCGCAGGCCGGATGGCGTCGGAGCTGAGCGTGGTCATGCGGGTCGGCCCTCCGGGCGCTCGAATCGCCTTGAACGCCCAGCCTATCCGATGCTCTGGTCGGCGGACCCCTTTCGCGTCAGACGAGGTCCTTCCGCATGTTTTCGCTCGAGATCGTGACCCTCGCCCGCCTGCTGGTCGACGAGGCCCGCGAGCGGTCTCTGCGGATCGTCACGGCCGAGAGCTGCACGGGCGGGCTGGTGGCCGGCGCGATCTGCCAGGTGGCCGGGGCTTCGGACGTCTTCGAGCGTGGGTTCGTGACCTATTCCAACCGCGCCAAGCAGGAGCTGCTGGGCATTCCCGGCGACCTGATCGCTGACCTGGGCGCCGTGTCGGAGCCAGTGGCGCGGATGATGGCCGAAGGCGCGCTGGAGAACTCCAACGCCCATGTCGCCGTGGCGATCACCGGCGTCGCCGGCCCCGGCGGCGGCACGCCGATGAAGCCGGTGGGCACCGTCCACATCGCCACCGCACGCACCAATCACGGCCTGCAGCACCGCCAGGAATTCTTCGAACTCGACGAGCGGATCGAAATCCAGCTCGCCGCCGTGCAATCGGCCCTGCAGATGCTGCGCGACCGGATGGTCTGAAGACGGACAACGACCTGGGGGGAAGAAAAATGCGCAAAACCATCGCCGCTGCAGCCCTGGCGGCCAGCTTGAGCCTGACCGCGGCCCAGGCTCAGACCGCGAACCCCGCCGTGGAAAGTCACCTCGTCGCGGCCAAGGCGGCCGCTGGGCTCGAGTGGGACAATATGCTGGGCGTCTGCCTGCCGGACGCGGACGCGTCCAATCCGGGCGGGATCGCGCGCGCCTCGCCAACGACGCCGCCGCGCGCGGAGTGGTACGCGCGGCCGCAGAAGGTGTTCGACAACCTCTATTGGGTCGGCACCAAGATCCACTCGTCATGGGTGCTGAAGACCAGCCAGGGGCTCATCGTCATCGACACCCTCTACGCCTACGCCGTCGAGCCCGAGATCGTCGACGGCCTGAAGGCGCTGGGCCTCGATCCCAAGACCATCAAATACGTGATCGTGAGCCACGGCCACGGCGATCACGACCAGGGCGCGCGGCTCCTGCAGGACCGCTATGGCGCGCATGTGATCATGGGCGCGCCGGACTGGGATGTGGTGGCGGCCCAGCCGAACATGCCGGGCGGTGGCCCACCGAAGCGCGACATGACCGCCACCGATGGCCAGAAGCTGACGCTCGGCGACACCACGGTCACGATCTACACGACGCCAGGACATACGCTTGGCACCTTGTCGCTGGTCTTCCCGGTGAAGGAGCACGGCCGGCCGTTGACGGTCGCCTACTCCGGCGGCACGGCGTTCAATTTCCGGCATGAGCCCGGCCGTTTCGACACCTACATCGCCTCGCAACGGAAGATGCAGAAGGTGGCCGCCGAGGCGAACGCCACCGTCCTGCTCTCCAACCACTCGCTGTTCGATTCCGCCTACGATCGCACGCGGCTGGCTGGGCTTCCTCGATCCGCCGATGAACCGCACCCGCTGGAGGTCGGCGCCGACGCGACCCGGCGATACTTCAAGGTGCTGGAAGAGTGCGCCATCGCCGTGCGGACCAAGGAGTTCGGCGGCTAAGGAGCCTCGACGCCCGGCTTGGTCGTCTTGCCGCCCAGCTTGGGGATCAGCATGCCGACCTGGGCCTTGTAGGCGCGGTAGCGGTCGCCGAAAGTCCCGATCAGGTCGTGCTCTTCCAGTTGGATGGCGATGAGGATGTAGCCGAGCGTGGCGACAGCGAAGACCAGGTGGCCCAGCGTCATCACCGGCGCGGCCCAGAACGCCAGGATGAAGCCCAGATAGATCGGGTGGCGCACCAGGCGGTAGAAGCCGGGCGTGCGGAATTCCATAGCGGTGGCTTCCCGGCGCATCAGTCGATTGTAGACCTGGGTCAGGCCGAACAGCTCAAAGTGGCTGATTAGGAACGTGGAGATCAGCACCATAGCCCAGCCGATCCAGAAGAGCGCCGTCAGCGCCGTCGTGGCCGCGCCCGCCGGGACGCTCCAGATCACCTGCGGCAGCGGCCGCCAGAAGGCGTAGACCGCGATCAGCGCCAGGCTGGCGAACAGCACATAGGTGCTGCGCTCGGCCGGCGGCGGGACGATCCTGGTCCACACACGCTTGAAGGCCGGGCGCGCCATGACGCTGTGCTGGATCGCGAACAGGCCGAGCAACAGGGCGTCCACCGCCAGCGATAGGATCAGCGGGCCCGGCGGGCCACCGTCGATGGTCGCTGGAACCGGCAGGTCGCCCACGAACGCAATCGCGTACAGGAAGGTGGCGAAGAAGATCAGATAGCAGACGACGCCATAGGCGCCGATGATGATGCCGGTCACGGTGTTGCTCCCCCCATAGAGCGGGGAACATGACTCAAATAACGCCGTTCGGATAGCGGCTGGTCGGACAATCGCCAGGGGTGATCGGGACTCTGCCGCGCCTCAGGCCGGCTGACGCGCCCGCATCGGGGACATGAGCCGCAGCAGGCTCTCGTCGCCATACGCATTGCGATAGAGCGCGATCAGCGGCGGCACGACCACGAGGCTGCCCAAAATGAAGCTGATGGCCAGGCCCAGGACCATGGTGGCGTTGGCGGCGGCCGGCGCCATCCGCGTGTTCAGGAACACCAGGCCGGAATGCACCTTACCGACAAGGTCATTGAACAGGATGATGTTGCCGACAGAGAGCGCGCGCCAGAACACTGAGATGAAGAGCAGGATCTTCCAGGTGTTGGTGGGCAAGCTCAGATGCCGGAAGGCGGCCGACCACAGGCCCACCACCGCAATCGGCGTGAAGACGAGCAGATCGATCAAGTCGATCGGCGAAAGGTGTGAAAACCTTCCGAGCGTCGGGGGCAGGATCGCGGCGGCGACGACCAAGTAGGCGACCGCGTAAATCCTCCAAAACAACAGCACTAGCCTCTCCTAGGCGACCTTTGGATCGGAGATGGAGTCTTGCAAGTTCATGTTGCAGAGCTGCTAACAAGCAAGGTGAACATCGCGTCCACCAAGATTGGGTGATGCGGTTAGGGGCTTGCCGGCTGGCGGGTCGCCGCGTCGCCGGCGCCATAGAGCGCGTGGGCCCGGTCCTCGAAGCAGGTCATCAGGCGGTCCACCGCGTGGGCGAAATTGGCGCTGAGCAGGGCCTCCAGCAGGCGCGACTTGAACTGGAAATCGATGTCGAACTCGACCCGCGTCTGCCCCTCCCCATCGGCGAAGAAGCGCCAGCGGTTGGCGAGCCGTTTGAAGGGGCCCGACAGCAGGGTGACGTCGATCTGACGCTGAACCGCGTCGCGCCGCACCCGGGTCGAGAAGCGCTCCTTCAGGAAGGAAAAGCCGACGCCGGCTTCAGCGTCCACCGTCTCGACGCCCTCGCCGAGATCGCGGGCGTTCCAGATCCGCATGGCGATGATCCACGGCACGAAGTCGGGATAGGCCATGACATCGCCGACCAGGGCGAACAGCTGGTCGGGCGCGTAGGGCAGACGTTTGGTGACATGATGCTTCAGGCCCCAAAGCCCCTGGCGATCCCGTCCTTCGCAGCCCTGGCGGCCCGCAGGCGGGCGAAATCCTCGCCGGCGTGGTGCGAAGACCGCGTCAGAGGGCTCGCCGCCACCATCAGGAAGCCCTTGGCCCGGGCGATTTCCTCGTAGGCGTGGAATTCGTCGGGGTGCACGAAGCGGTCGATGGGTGCGTGCTTGCGGGTCGGCTGCAGATATTGGCCGATAGTGATGAAATCGACGCCGGCCGAGCGCATGTCGTCCATCACCTGCATGACCTCTTCCTTGGTCTCGCCAAGGCCGACCATGACGCCGGACTTCGTGAACTGGGTCGGATCGCGCTCCTTCACCCGCTCCAGCAGGCGCAGCGAATGGTAGTAGCGCGCGCCCGGCCGGATCGAGAGATAAAGCCGCGGCACGGTCTCCAGGTTGTGGTTGAAGACGTCCGGCTTGGCGTCGATCACCTCGAACGCGGCTTCGACGGGCTTGCGCAGGAAGTCCGGCGTCAGAATCTCGACGGTCGTGCCAGGCGCGGCGGCGCGGATGGCGCGGACCACGGCGGCGAAGTGCCCTGCCCCGCCGTCGGCCAGGTCGTCGCGGTCCACCGAGGTGATGACCACGTGCTTCAGGCCCATCTTGGCCACCGCGTCGGCGACGCGGACGGGCTCGGTGGGATCGAGCGGATTGGGCTTGCCGGTGGCGACGTTGCAGAAGGCGCAGGCCCTGGTGCAGGTCTCGCCCATGATCATCATGGTGGCGTGGCTCTTCGACCAGCACTCCCCGATGTTCGGACAGGCCGCCTCCTCGCAGACCGTGACCAGGCCGTGGGCCTTCACGATGTCGCGGGTGGCGTTGTAGCCGGCGGACCCCGGCGCACGCACGCGCAGCCACTCCGGCTTGCGCAGCAGCGGCGTCTCCGGATTGCCCTGCTTTTCCGGGTGACGCGGGCGGATCGCGCCCGCAAGATTGTCGATGACCACTGCCATGGCCCCTAGATCGGCGGTCAGAGCCTTCGGATCAAGACAAGAGTGGGCCGCGCTCGAGCCGGGTCACAGCCTGTAACCAATCTTTTCATCCGCGTGACCAGCCGATAGGCTTGCCGCAACGATAATAAGGATGGGAGGCGTGAGGTCTTGTTGCGTTCCTTTGACGCCCGCCAGGCGCAGACGACCCTGTTCGACGCCCTGATCGACGCGCGCCAGGCCTATGGCGCCAAGAAACCGATCCTGGAGGACCAGGAACGCAATCCGCTGAGCTACACCGACCTGATCCGCGCGGCCTTCGCGCTCGGCGGCAAGATCGCGGGGTTCACCAAGCCTGGCGAACGCGTGGGCGTGATGCTGCCGGCCAGTTCGGCGGCGGCGGTGACCTTCTTCGCCCTGCACGCCTTCGGCCGCACGCCGGCCATGCTCAATTTCACCGCCGGCATCCGCAACCTGAAGGCCGCCTGCGAACTGGCCGGGGTGAAGCGGGTGCTGACGTCTCATCGCTTCGTCGAGCAGGGCAAGCTGCACGACCTGATCGACGCGCTGGAGACGCTCACCACCGTCACCTACCTAGAGGACGTGCGCGCCTCGGTGGGCCTGCCGGATCGCCTGTTCGCCGCCGCGGCGGGCGCGTTTCCCAAGCAGTTCCGCGCGGCCACCAAGCCGTCCGACCCGGGCGTGATCCTGTTCACCTCCGGCAGCTTCGGCGCGCCGAAGGGCGTGGTGCTGAGCCAGGCCAACCTGCTGGCCAATGTGTTCCAGGTGGCCGCCCACATTCCGCTCGACCCGGACTGGGTGTTCTTCAACCCGCTGCCGACCTTCCACTGTTTCGGCCTGACGGCGGGCGTGCTGCTGCCGATCATGACCGGAATGAAGGCGTTTCAGTATCCCTCCCCGCTGCACGTCAAGCAGATCCCGCCGCTGATCAAGGACACCAAGGCCTCGGTCCTGCTGGCCACCGACACCTTCGTGAACCAGTACGCCCGCTCGGCGGATCAAGGGGAATTGTCAGGCCTCAGGTTCATCGTCTGCGGCGCCGAGAAGGTGCGCGAAGAGACCCATAACCTGATCGCCGAGCGGTTCGGCAACGTGCCGGTGCTGGAGGGCTACGGCGCCACCGAAGCCGCGCCGGTCATCGCGGTCAACAAGCCTACCGACAACCGCCGCGGCACGGTCGGCGGCCTGCTGCCCGGCATCGAGACCCGCCTGGAGCCCGTGGAGGGCATCCCCGGCGGCGGAAAGCTCTATGTCCGCGGGCCGAACATCATGGCCGGCTACCTGGTCCCCGGCGGCGCGATCGAGCCGCCCGTCGACGGCTGGCACGACACCGGCGATGTCGTTTCGGTGAGCGAGGACAACTGGATCAAGATCAAGGGCCGGGTGAAGCGCTTCGCCAAGGTCGGCGGCGAGATGGTCTCGCTGACCGCGGCCGAGGACCTGGCCTGCGCGGTCTGGCCGGACGCCCGCCACGCCGTGGTCTCCCTGCCCGACCCGAAGAAGGGCGAGCGCCTGGTCCTGGTCACCGACCGAATGGACGCCGACGCCGGGCCGCTGATCAGCCATGCGCAGTCGATCGGCGCTCCGGAAATCGCCGTGCCACGCAAGATCATCAAGGTGATGGAGATCCCGGTGCTGGGCACGGGGAAGACCGACTACGTGGCCCTGCAGCGGATCGTCGACGCCGAGATGCGCCGGGCGGCGTAGCAGCGCTAGATGTGCAGCACCATCCCGTAGGCGTCGAGGGAGGCCTCGTGCATGGCCTCGCTCATGGTGGGGTGCGGGAAGACGGCGGCCTGCAACTCGGCTTCGGTGGCTTCCAGGGTCATGGCGAGCATGAAGCCCTGGATCATCTCGGTGACCTCCGCGCCGATCATGTGGGCCCCGATCAAGGCGCCGGTCTTGCCGTCAAAGACGGTCTTCACGAAGCCCTCGGTCTCGCCGGACGCGATGGCCTTGCCGTTCACGCGGAACGGGAAGCGGCCGACCTTGGGCTCGCGGCCCTGCTCCTTGGCCTGGGCTTCGGTGAGGCCCACCGAGGCGATCTGCGGCGTGGAATAGGTGCAGCCGGGGATCGGGCTTTCGATGTTGGCGGGCTTCAGGCCGGCAATGTGCTCGACGCAGTGGACGCCCTCGTGGCTGGCCTTGTGCGCCAGCCAGGGCGGGCCGGCGACGTCGCCGATGGCGTAGAGGCCGGGCACGCCGGTCGCGCCGTGCCTGTCGACGACGATGTGGGTCTTCTCGACCTTCACGCCCAGCGCCTCCAGGCCCAGGTCCTCGACATTGCCGACGATGCCGACGGCGACGATGGCCACGTCAGCCTCCAGGGTCTCGGTCTTGCCGCCGGCCTCGATCTCGACGGCGACGCCGGATTTGGTCTTGGTCAGTTTCTTGACGTTGGCCGGCACGCGGAACTTCAGGCCGCGCTTCTCGAAGGCCTTGTGGGCGGCCTTGGAGACTTCCTCGTCCTCCACCGGCAGGATGCGCGGCAAGGCTTCGATCACCGTAACATCTGATCCCAAGGCCCTGTAGAAGCTGGCGAATTCGATTCCGATGGCGCCGGAGCCGATGACGATCAGAGTTTTGGGCGAGGCCTTGGGCGCCAGCGCCTCGCGATAGGTCCAGACCCGCTCACCGTCCGGCTCCAGGCCGATGGCCGGGATGGTGCGGGCCCGCGCGCCGGTGGCCAGGATCACGTGCTTGGCGGTGAGCGTGCGCGAGCCGCCGGCCTTCAGCGCCACGACCACGCTCGGCGCGCCCTGCCCTTTTTCGAGCTTGGCCGTTCCTTCGACCACCTCGACCTTGTGCTTCTTCATCAGGAAGGCGACGCCGGAATTCAGCTGGGCGGCAACCTTGCGCGAGCGTTTGATGACCGCCTCGAAGTCGAAGCCGCGCTTCTCCACCGACAGGCCGTAGTCCGCCAGGTGGTCGAGCTGTTCGTAGACCTCGCCGGACTTCAGCAGCGCCTTGGTCGGGATGCAGCCCCAGTTCAGGCAGATGCCGCCGAGGAGTTCGCGCTCGACGATGGCCACCTTCATGCCCAGCTGCGAGGCGCGGATGGCGGTGACATAGCCGCCGGGGCCCGAGCCCACGATGATGAGGTCGAAGCTACCCTCTTTTGCTTCATTTGGCATCAGAGCAGCGCCTCAATGGCGCCTTCCAGCGACTCGGGCGTGTCGGTAGGGGCGAAGCGGCCCTTCACGTCACCGGTGCGATCGACCAGGAATTTGGTGAAGTTCCACTTGATGCCCTCGGAGCCCAGCAGGCCCTTCTTGGCGTGCTTCAGATAGGCGTAGAGCGGGTGGGTCTGCGGACCGTTGACGTCGATCTTCGACATCATCGGGAAGTCCACGTCGTAGGTGAGGGAGCAGAAACTGGCGATCTCTTCGGCGTTGCCCGGCTCCTGCGATCCGAACTGATTGCAGGGGAAGCCCAGCACCACGAAGCCGCGGTCCTTGTACTTGCGATAGAGCGCCTCAAGGCCTGTGTACTGCGGGGTGAAGCCGCACTTGGAGGCGGTGTTGACGATCAGCACCACCTGCCCCTGCCACGCCGACAGCGGCGCCGGCTTGCCGTCGAGGGTCTGGGCGTTGAAGTCGTAGATGCTCATGGCGCCCATCCTCAGACGATCATGGTGATCGGGTCTTCAAGCAGCGGCTTGAAGGCGGCCAGCCAGCGCGCGCCCGTCGCGCCGTCCACCACGCGGTGATCGCAGGTCAATGTGGCGCTCATCACCGTCGCTATGGCCAGCTGGTCGCCGCGCACTATCGCCCGCTTCTCGCCGACGCCGACCGACAGGATCGCGCCCTGCGGCTCGTTGATGATCGAGGCGAAGGACTTGATGCCGAACATGCCCAGGTTGGAGACCGAGAAGGTGCCACCCTGGAATTCCTCGGGCTTCAGCTTCTTGGTCCGCGCCCGCTCGGCGAGGTCTTTCGCTTCCACGGCGATTTGGGCCAGGCCCTTGGTCTCCGCGGCGCGGATGATCGGGGTGATCAGCCCGCCGGGCACGGCCACCGCCATGGCGATGTCGGCGTGGTGGTGCATGGCGATGCCTTCGGGCGTGTAGGAGGCGTTGGCCTCCTTGACCTGCATCAGGGCCACGGCGGCAGCCTTGATCACCATGTCGTTGACGCTGACCTTCACGCCGGACTTCTCCAGCATGGCGTTGATCCTGGTCCGGGCCGCCAGCAGGGCGTCGATCTCGATGTCGATGTTCAGCGGGAAGTGCGGCACGTCGCGGAAGCTGTCGGTCATCCGCCGCGCGACGGTCTTGCGCATGCCGTCGAGCGGGATCAGGTCGTAGCTGCCTGCCGGAATGCCCTGTTGTTCCAGGGACTGGACCTGGCGCGGCGCGGCAGGGGCCTGGCCCTGGGCGGGCTGCGGCTGGCCCGCCGGCGCAGCGGCCGGAGCCTTGGCTTGCCCAGGCTGGGCGGCGTCGACGTCGGCCTTGACGATCCGTCCGTGTGGACCGGAGCCAGTCACGGTGGAGAGGTCCAGACCCTTCTGTTCAGCGATGCGGCGCGCGAGCGGCGAGGCGAAGATGCGTTGGCCGTCGGATTTCGGCGCCTGCGATTTCGAAACCTCACCCGCTTGCGGGGGAGGTGGCGGCGGAGCCGACGGAGGGGGCGTTGGGGCCGCGCTCTGGGCTTTCGGCAGCGCCCCCTCCACCGCTTCGCGGTCCCCCTCCCCCGAAGTCTTCGCTTCGGGTGAGGTTTTCGGCGCCGGCGCGGCGGACGCTCCCGCGTCGTCCCCACTCAACCGGGCGATCGGGGCGTTGACTTTCACGCCCTCCGTGCCCTCAGGCACCAGGATGTCCTCGACAGTGCCTTCGTCGACGGCCTCCACCTCCATGGTGGCCTTGTCGGTCTCGATCTCAGCGATGACATCGCCGGATTTGACCGTGTCGCCCTTCTTCACGTGCCATTTGGCCAGCGTGCCCTCCTCCATGGTCGGAGAGAGCGCGGGCATCAGGATGTCGATGCTCATGCGGGCTCCTTGGAGAGGTGGGCGAGGCCGTGGGCGTTGGCTTCCCAGTTCTGGCCGTCGAAGGCCTCGATCCTGAGGTCGAGGCTGTCGGTGTCATCCAGGCAGCGGGCGTTGACGCTCCAGCCGTCGGGGTTGGAGCGCGGGCGGTAGAAACCCTTGATGCCGCATTCGGCGCAGAACAGGTGCTTCGCGACCCGGGTGTTGAAGCTGTATTCGGCCAGCCGTTCGGCGCCCTTGGTGATGCGAAAGCGGCTCTCCGGCACGATGACGTGCACGAAGCCGGTCTTGGCGCACATCGAGCAATTGCAGCTCTGCGCCTCGACCACCTCGCCCAGCGCCACCTCGAAGCGCACGCCGCCGCAGTGGCAGCCGCCGGCCCGCCAGCTGAACGGCGCGCCGCTCATTTGTAGCTCACCGCCTTGGCCGCCTTAACGATCTTGTCGACCGACGGCAGC